>JAOUNK010000002.1 GCA_029881015.1 Gammaproteobacteria bacterium
TTCCGGCATGACGCAGGCGGCGGCTCGCACCTTTCCCCTGGTCTTCACGGATGTCCGCAATCAGATCGAAATCGTCATTCATGACTCTTCTCCATATCCGATTGATTTTGCTAGAGTTTACCTAGCAATTGCTAACGCGCAGGTCGCGACCAACCCACGCAAGGGCGCGCATCTTAACGTACGGCAGCAGCAATTAGAAGGGGGGAGGACAGGCTATTGCGCGTCCCCTCCGGCCGAGACAGGCGCGGTACGCCGGCAAGAACTCCGTCAGTCTACGTACAAACTCGAAACCGACTCTTCGTAGCTGATCCGGCGCATCGTTTCGGCGAGCATCTCGGCCACCGACAGCTGCCGGATCTTGCTGCAGTTCTGCGCCTCCTCGTTGAGAGGAATCGTGTCGGTCACCACCATCTCGTCTAGGCTGGAATCCGAGATCCGCGACACGGCCGGCCCGGACAGGACCGGATGGGTGATATAGGCCGCCACCGTGACGGCACCATGTTCCTTGAGCGCACCGGCGGCGTGACACAGCGTACCGGCCGTGTCGACCATGTCGTCGATCATCACGCAGTTCTTGCCCTCGACCTCACCGATGATGTTCATGACCTCGGACTGGTTGGCCCTTGCCCGCCGCTTGTCGATGATCGCGAGGTCGGCATCGCCCAGGCGCTTGGCCAGTGCACGGGCACGAACCACGCCACCGACGTCGGGCGAAACCACCACCATGTTCTGGTATTTCTGCTTCCAGACATCGGCCAGCAAAATCGGCGATGCGTAGACATTGTCCACGGCAATATCGAAAAATCCCTGGATCTGGTCCGCGTGCAAATCGACCGTCAGCACGCGGTCAACGCCGGCCGTACCGATCAGTTTGGCGACGAGCTTTGCCGTGATCGGTACGCGCGCGGCGCGCGGGCGACGATCCTGCCGGGCGAAGCCGAAGTACGGGATCACGGCCGTGATTCGGGCCGCCGACGCTCGCCTGGCCGCGTCGACCATGACCAGCAATTCCATGAGGTTTTCGGATGTCGGCGGACACGTAGGCTGGACAATAAAGGTCTCCCGGCCGCGGATATTTTCGAGGATTTCGACGTGATGCTCGCCGTCCGAGAAATGGCCGACATGGGCGCGAGCAAGCGGGATACGGAGGTAGCGAGCGATGTCCTGTGCGAGTTGCGGATGGGCATTGCCCGAAAATACCGCCATTGTTCCCAGTTCCACAGCGACTCCCTGATCGGTTAGATGGCTGGGGCGGCAGGATTCGAACCTGCGGTACACGGGATCAAAACCCGATGCCTTACCACTTGGCTACGCCCCAATTGCACTGAAATCCGCGTTTGCGGGCGCAATTGTGCGGTGAGGCCCCCTGGGTGTCAACGCTCGAAAAATAACCAGCGGTCTATGACCATGCGCACGCGCGTGTCGGGATTCGTCGCCGACAGAATGCGCGGCATCTGTTGCCCGCCGCCTTCCTGGTAGCGGGCGATCTCTACGATCCAGCCGCCCTGCTCCAGCCGCTCGAGGCGGCCGTCGTCGTCGAGTTCGGTGACGGCGGCTGCGGCAGGGTCCGGAATCCCCAACGCCCAGAAGCGCAGGCTGTTGACCGGAATCGTCCAGCCGTAGCGCCAGCGCAACTCAAGCTCCGCGTCCTCGAGCACCGTCGACTCGCCGTTCTTGTCCGTCAGTACCACGGTCTTGCCATCCCCCTCGATGCGAACGGTACCCATGCCCAGCGGACCGCCGACCGTTGCCGTGAAGGCCTCATCCTCCTGTGTCCAGTTGAACTTGCCGTTGAAGCCCTCATCGCCGGCTTTCACCGCGATGCGGCCCTTGAAGGACCAACTCTCGATTCTGCCGAGCACTTCGTTGCGAACTTCCCAATTGTCGATGGGCGGCAGGTCGATGCCAGTGGGCGTCGTCGCACAGCCCGTCAGCACGGCGAGGACGACCACAAGCCCGGCGCGGCGCATCTCAGGGAACATCGTCGAACAACCTGGCACGCACGGCTTCGAGCAGCGGGCTATCCGGCGTCAGGGCCTCGGCCTCTTCAAGGCGCTTCATCGCAGCGTCCTTGCGGCCCATCATGAACAACGTCTCGACGATATGCGCGGCGACCTCGTGATCCTGCATGCCCTGATAGGCACGTTCGAGTTCGACGAGCGCCGCGTCGTATTGCCCGAGCTTGAACAGCACCCAACCCAGGCTGTCGATAATCGCCGGGTTGTCGGGCTCATAGCGCAGCGCCTTGCGTATCAGTTTCTCCGCTTCCTTGTAACGGTCCGTGCGATCGGCGAGCGTGTACCCGTAGGCATTGAGCGCCAGCGCGCTCTTCGGCCAGCGCCGGGCTGCATCGGCATAGCCATCGAGCGCCTCTTCCAGGCGACCCATCTTGAGCAGGAGCTCGGACCGGCCGAGTGCCGTTCCTTCATGATCGGGGCGGACTTCCCGGGCCTTGTCGAACAGCTTCAGCGCATCGTCATTCTCATCGAGCGAGGACAGCAGTTGTGCTTTCAGCACCAGGACATCCACCGCATCGCCGGGCGACGCCTTCGCGAATTCATCGAGCAGCGCCAGCGCGCCCTTCAGGTCGTCATTGCGGTGTGCCAGCAACACGGCCGCCCGGCGCTGTGACTCCAGCGCGTTGGACCCCTGGCGCACATCGCTGAAGAACCGAATCGCTTGCTCCGTCTCGTCGCGATAGTCCGCGATCCGCCCCAGGTAGTAGAGGGCGTCCATGATGTACTGGCGGCTGGCGAGCAGGTCATTGAAGTCGTCCCGGGCCGCATCCAGGTGTCCCTGGTGGAAGTGGATAATCGCCCCCAGCCGCAGCGCATCCGGCCGATTGGACTGCTCCAGCAACACCTGGTTGACCTGGCTCAGGGCATCGTCCCCACGCTCGACCATGGCATACAAGATCGCCAGTTCCATGCGCGCATCGGGGTCCGGGTCCGGGTCGTCCCCGACGATTCGGGCCACGTACTCGATGGCCTCGTCGACTTCGCCGCTCGCCAGCAGCGCCCGCGCATAGAGCAACTTCGGCTTCAGGCCGTCGGGATCGAGCTCTGCCGAACGCGCGGCGCGCTTCTGCGCGTGCTCATAGTCTCCCGCCCGCAGCGCCATTGTCGCGACGGCATAGTGCGCCGATGCGGAGTCGGGGTAGGGTCGCGCCAACGAGCGCATCAGGCTATCGG
This sequence comes from Gammaproteobacteria bacterium, assembly GCA_029881015.1. Lineage (GTDB taxonomy): Bacteria > Pseudomonadota > Gammaproteobacteria > Steroidobacterales > Woeseiaceae > UBA1847. Next base: position 3,192 of record JAOUNK010000002.1, read on the forward strand.
CTTTCTCGGGATCACCCTTTTCCGACAGGTACTGCGTGAGCATCAGCAGTGCCTCGCCCGGCGGCTCCTTACCCTGATCGACCAGGTGGGTGAAGTGACGACGGGCCGACTTGAGATCGCCCGTACGAAAGTACAGCTGGGCGAGAACCACTCGGGCATCGCTGCTCTTGGGGTCCAGCTTGAACCAGCGCTTGGCGGCAACCAGTGCCTCGCGGTCGAAGCCGTAGGCCATGCTGGTCACCGCGGCCCGTCGAGCCACGTCCGGACTGTCGCTGAGTTCGGCGGCCTTGCGGTACTCCCCGGCGGCCATCCGATAGTCCTCGCGCTGCAACGCCATCTCCGCCTGCAGGATATAGGCACTGGCGTCGGCAGTGGGGTCTGCTTCCGCGGCAACAGGACTGTTGCCAGCGGCGACAAGCGTAAACAGCACGGCGGCTGCCAGCCATCGTCGAATTTCATGCATAAATAGTCGTCCGTTTTGTCGCAGGCGGTCTCAAACAGACAAGGAACTCGCCGTTCAGTTCGCTTATCATACGCACTTCGTAAATCCTGAGTGGCCGTAAAGGCCCACTACATAACGTATGCCGCTGCAAATACTCGGCCTGAACCATAACACGGCGCCCATAGAGATACGTGAGCAGGTCGCTTTCGCGGGTGACGAGGTCGCGCTTGCCCTGAAGCGCCTGGCCACGCTGGACGGGGTCGATGAGGCCGTGCTCCTGTCGACCTGCAATCGCACCGAGTTTTACCTGGTCGGCGAGGACGGTGGCCGCGAGCGACTCAAGCAATGGCTGCATGACGACCGGCGCCTGGGCGACAACTTTGCCGAGTCTCTTTTTACGCTGGATGAAGAGGAGGCGATCCGGCACATATTCCGGGTTGCCTGCGGACTGGACTCCATGGTGCTGGGCGAACCGCAAATCCTCGGCCAGCTCAAGGATGCCTACCGCTACGCACTGGAAGCCGACACGTTGGGCGGCAATCTTGGTCGTCTCTTCCAGCACACCTTTGCCGTGGCCAAGAAGATCCGTACGGACACCGAGATCGGCGCAAGCCCGGTCTCGGTTGCGTCGGCGGCTGTCAGCCTCGCGCAGCAGTTCTTTGCCGGCTTCAAGAAACACACGGCCTTGCTGGTCGGTGCCGGGGTCACTATCGAGCTCGTCGCCAAACACCTGGTCAGCCACGGTATCGGACGTTTGTTCGTCGCGAACCGCAGCGTGGAACGGGCACGCGATCTCGCCCACCAGTTCGGCGGTTTTGCACTGCCCCTGTCCGAGATCGAGGGCACTTTGCCGGAAGCCGACATCCTGATCACCTCGACCGCGGCAACCGAACCGGTCGTTATGACCAGGCAGATCGCGGCCGCGCTCAAGGCCCGCAAGCGTAAACCGATCTTCGCGTGTGATATCGCCGTACCTCGCGATATCGAAGCCAGCGCCGCCGATTTATCCGACTTCTATCTCTACACGATTGACGATCTCGATAAAGTCATCCTCGAAGGCCAGGGCAATCGCGAAGCCGCGGCCATCGAGGCGCATCGCCTGCTCGACGACGAGATCCGGCGCTACGCCGCGATCGAGAGATCCAAGCAGGTCGCGCCCATTATCGCCACGCTGCGCGACAACAACGAGGCCATGCGCAAACAGGTCGCCAGGAAAGCGCGTAAACGCATGGCCCGGGGCGAATCGGCGGAGGATGCAATCGAGTTCGCGACGGCTGCGCTGATGAAGAAGATCCTCCACCAGCCCAGCGTCGCCCTGCGCAAGGCCGGCGAAGCCGAGGACCACGAGCTGATCGCATCGGCTCGCAAGCTGTTCGGCATCGACGGCGACTGAGCAGCGATCGATGAAAGACTCCATCCGCCTCAAGCTCGAGACCGTGCGCGACCGGTTCGAGGAGATCGCCGGCCTGCTTGCCGACCCTGATGTGATCGGCGACCAGAACCGCTTCCGTGATCTCTCGAAGGAATACGCGCGCGTCGAGCCTGTCGTGCAATCGTTTCAGCGCTACGAGGGGCTTCTTGGAGACATTGCCGCTGCCGAGGAGATGGCCCGCGACGACGATGCCGAGGTGCGCGAGATGGGCCAGGAGGAACTTGCCAGCCTCGAAGAACGCCGCGAACACATGCTGCTCGAGCTGCAGAAGGCGCTGATTCCGCCCGACCCGTACGACAACAGCAATGTCTTCCTGGAAGTGCGTGCCGGAACCGGCGGTGACGAAGCCGCGATTTTTGCCGGCGACCTGTTTCGCATGTACTCCAAGTATGCCGAGACGGCGGGCTGGAGCGTCGAAATCCTGTCGGCCCGCGAGGGTGAGCACGGCGGCTACAAGGAAATCATCAGCCGCGTCACGGGCACCAATACCTACGGCAAGTTGAAGTTCGAGTCGGGCGCCCACCGCGTACAGCGTGTGCCGGCAACCGAGTCACAGGGGCGTATTCACACGTCGGCCTGCACCGTGGCTGTGCTGCCTGAGCCCGACGAAGTCGAAGAGATCGAGATCAATCCGGCCGACTTGCGCGTCGATACCTATCGCGCATCCGGCGCCGGCGGCCAGCATGTGAACAAGACGGATTCGGCCGTGCGGCTCACCCACCTGCCCACCGGTATCGTCGTCGAGTGCCAGGATGAACGCTCGCAGCACAAGAACCGGGCACGAGCGATGTCGTTGTTGCAGGCGCGCCTGCTCGACCAGCAGGTAACGGCCCGGCAGACTGAGCAGGCCGAAAAACGCCGGCTCCTGGTGGGTTCCGGCGACCGCTCGGAGCGCATCCGCACCTACAATTATCCGCAGGGCCGGGTGACCGACCATCGCATCAACCTGACCCTTTACAAGCTGGACGAGATCCTCGAGGGCGGCCTCGACCAGGTCGTGGATCCTTTAATAAATGAGTACCAGGCCGATAAACTGGCCGCGCTGAACGATTAAACTGCATCGATACCCTTGGAACCCGGGGAGGGCCGAACATGCACATAATCATTGGGTTACTGGGATCGCTCGTGACGATCTTCTACCTGCTGGACCGCCTGGGAGTGGATATCGGCGGTCTGAATCCTTTCTATTGGTACCGCCGACGCGCGTTTGCGAAGAAATTCGGCGCCGATCCCATTTACTCGATCGAAGACCCGCTCCACATCGCGTCCCTGCTCGTTATCGGAGTTGCGAAACTGGAAGGCGACCTGACGGCCGAGCAAAAGCGCGTTGCGCGGGAACAGTTCGAGTCGAGCTTCTCGATGGACGCCAGGGCCTCGTCCGATTTGTTTGGCTCCGCCGCCCACCTGCTGGCCGCGCCGCAGCTGATCAGCGACCAGCTCGAGAAACTCGTCATCAGGAACAAGGGCACGTTCTCTGCGGCACAGGCCGAGTCCATTCTCGAGATGATGAGCTGCGTTGCGGCCGCCGAGGGCGAGCCTTCCGACGCGCAGCGCCAGTTCATCGGTGCCGTGCGGTCCTGGCTCGCCGTTCCGCAACCCGTCGCAGGAACCTGGGCCTGAGGTCCGGAGCGTGAGCATGACCAAGACGATCAGCGACCTGACGTTCTTCTCCGAACACGAACCCGACTATGCGGAAGAACTGACCGCGGCGGAGAAATGCACCCGGGGACAGCCGCTGCAGCGCACATGGCACCATTTCACGAGCGACGATGAGAAGTTCTTCGCAGGATTCTGGGAGGCAGAACCCGGTTGCTGGAAGGTCAGCTACACGGAGAACGAGTTTTGCCGGATTGTGCACGGGCGATCCATCCTGCGCGACGCGCACGGCAATGAACATGCACTTGAAGCCGGTGACAACTTTACGATCCCGTCCGGCTTCGAGGGTGAGTGGGAAGTGGTCGAGACCACGAAGAAAATCTACGTCATCTACGAGCCGGACTGATGGAAGTTCGCTCCAGCAGGCCTTCATCGATTTTGGACTGGCTATCGCAACGATCGTGCTATTCCTGTCGGGCGAGCCTCTTTGGGGTCTGCTGGTCGCGGCAGTCGATGCCATCCACACGTTCATCGTCACGATAATGCTGTTGACCGGTTCGTTCCGGGACGGTCACGGCAAACTGGTTTGTTACCCGGGTCAGAGAATCAACGAGGAGATACTTCATGAGCAGTGATACCAGCATCAAGGGCTTCGTCCCGACAGTACTGCTGTGCTTTTTCTTTGGTGTGTTCGGCGTGCACCGTTTCTACGTCGGCAAGATAGGTACCGGATTATTGCAGCTCGTCACCCTGGGCGGCCTCGGTATCTGGGCGCTCGTCGATTTCATCATGATCATCGTGGGATCATTCACCGACAAGCAGGGCAAGTTCGTCAAACCCGGGAACTAGTAGACGGCGCCGCTATCGTAAATGTTATGCCCGGCACCGGCCGGGCTGGTCGTGCAGTTGTCGTCATCTGTCGTTTCGGGAACGACGTTGTCGACATCGATGCACGCCGCGAGAAACAGCGGCGGGTCTCCAGCCCCTTCGGGTATCTCGAAAGGTATCTCCAGGCTCTCGTCGCTTTCGCGTGGCTTCAGGCCACGCAATTCGCGTTCGCCAATAACCAATGCCGTTGAGACGTCGACCGGCGACGCGTTCGAGATGTAATACCGCACCAGCGTAGGTGCGGAAATATTTTCGCCTACGTTGGTTGCCAGGTCGGAGAGATAAATGGTGTCGCCCTCGCCGGCCAGGATCACGGGTGGAATAAATGCCTGTATCACCAGGTTGGGTAGTCCCCAGTAGTTCTCAGCTTCCTCCGCCATCGGCTGTACGGGCGCCTTGGCACAGGAACAGAGCACGCTCGCGGCGAGGCCGCCGCCAATAATCCGGAGCGTCTCGCGTGCCGTCACCGGGCAAGCGCCTGGTCGAGGTCGGCGACCAGGTCGTCAACGGCCTCGATACCGACGGAGAGTCGAATCAGCGTGTCGCTGATCCCGAGCTTGGCTCGCTCCTCGGCAGGCACACTGGCGTGCGTCATGATCGCCGGATGATCCACAAGACTCTCGACACCACCCAGGCTCTCGGCCAGCGAGAACACCCGGCAGCGCTCGAGGAATGAACGCGCATTGTCGAGATCGCCTTTTATAAAGAACGTCACGATACCGCCGAAGCCGGGCATTTGCTGTTGCGCAAGATCGTGCTGCGGATGTGAAGGTAAGCCCGGATAGAGCACGCTGTCCACGCGCTCATCCTGTTCGAGCCATACAGCGATCTTCATCGCGCTTGCACAGTGACGCTCCATGCGAACGTCCAGTGTCTTCACGCCACGCAGCGCCAGGAAACTGTCGAACGGCCCTGCAACTGAACCGATGGAGTTCTGCAAGAACGCAAGGCGCTCGGCAAGTTCGCCATCGCCGACAACGACAATGCCGCCGACCATGTCCGAGTGGCCGTTGATAAACTTCGTCGCCGAGTGCATGACGATGTCCGCACCGAGTTCAAGCGGTCGCTGCAGGTACGGCGTCGCGAACGTGTTGTCGACGACGACCAGCGCACCGCGCCGCCTGGCCAGCGCCGAGATTGCCTTCAGATCCACAAGCTTGAGCAGCGGATTGGTCGGCGATTCGATCCAGACCATCGCGGTGTCCTCTCGCAATGCCGCCTCGGCGGCGACAAGATCACTGAGGTCTGCATAACTGAACTCCAGTCCCGCACTGCGCTCGCGCACTCCCGAAAACAGGCGGCGTGTACCGCCGTACAGGTCGTCCATTGCCAGGATATGGCTGCCGCTGTCGACGAGTTCGAGAATCGTGCCGGTGGCGGCCATGCCCGAGGCAAACGCGAACCCATGACTGCCCGACTCGAGATCGGCGACGCAACGTTCGTAGGCCATACGCGTCGGGTTCTGGGTCCGCGAGTATTCGTAGCCCTTGTGCACGCCCGGGCTTTCCTGCACGTACGTCGATGTCGCGTAGATCGGTGGCATGATGGCGCCCGTTGTCGGATCGGGACTCTGGCCTGCGTGAATCGCGCGTGTCGCAAATTTTTTCTTGTCTTTCATTTGTCGTCCTACATCTGCCGCCGCAGGTAATTGAGTACGTCGGAGCGCGTAATCAGCCCCTGGAAGTCGTCACCGTCCATGATGGCAGCATAGGGTTGTACGCGCAGCATCGCGACAAGGTTGTTGAGGCTTTCCGATTTGTCGAGCTTGATAAAAGCCGATTCCATTGCCTGCTCAACCGGAGCGGTCATCAGGTCGGGATGGCCGTACACGAACTGGATGATGGCGTCTTCCGTCACGATGCCGACCAGCCGGCCATCGTGCATGACCGGCAGCTGTGAGAACCCGGCATTGCGCAAGCGATTGTGCGCGGTCGTGAGGATGTCGGTCGGCCCGACTGTCGTCGTTGCGCGCTCACCGTGCGGGCGGCCGATCAGGTCACGCAGATCGCCACATTGCTCGCGCTCGATAAAGCCCTGGTCTTCCATCCAGAAATCGTTGTACAGCTTGGAGAGATACTTGTTGCCGGTATCGCAGGCGAACGTCACGACGCGCTTCGGCTCGGTCTGTTCGCGGCAATACCTCAGTGCCGCGGCCAGCAGCGTGCCCGACGATGAACCCGCCAGCACACCTTCCTTGCGTAGCAGCTCGCGTGCGACTGCGAACGACTCGGCGTCACTGATCGCAAAGGCCTTGACCACCTTGTCGAAGTCCGCGATGTCCGGAATGAAGTCCTCGCCAATACCTTCGACCAGCCAGCTGCCGCCTTCGCCGATGACACCCTCGTTGATGTAGTCCGTCAGGATCGAACCCTCCGGGTCCGCGAGAACCATGTCGACGTGCGGCGCATGCTCCTTGAGGAACTTGCCGATACCGGAGACCGTGCCACTCGAGCCGACACCCAGCACGATCGCATCGAGGTCGCCGCCCATTTGTTCGAGAATCTCGGGGGCCGTCCCGGTCTCGTGGGCCAGCGGGTTATCGGGATTGCCGAACTGGTTGATGAAGTAGGCGCCGCGCTCTTCGGCAATTCGCTTGCCAAGGTCCTGGTAATACTCCGGGTGGCCGCGCCCGACGTCGGACCGCGTCAGGATGACCTCCGCGCCCATGGCGCGAAGATTGAAGATTTTTTCCTGGCTCATCTTGTCCGGCAGGACGATGACGAGCCGGTAGTCTTTTTGTGCCGCGACCAGCGCAAGACCGAGGCCCGTGTTGCCCGCGGTCGCCTCGACTATTGTGTCACCGGGCCTGATGTCCCCGCGTTTCTCGGCCTCCTCGATCATGGAGATACCGATACGGTCCTTGATCGATCCGCCCGGATTCATCAGCTCCAGTTTCAGGAACAGGCGGCATGGACCCGTGTCAAGATGCGTCACCTCGAGCATCGGCGTTTGGCCTACCATGTCGAGGATGTTGGAATACACGTTCATGGGCAAAGAAGTTACATTGGTAAGTTTCGGCGAGTGTACGCGATCATGAGACTCGATGCTGCTATTGCGGAGGCGACGGAGCGTCTGTCGCAGGTGAGCGAATCACCGCGCCTCGACGCCGAGATCCTGTTATGCCGGACAATCGACATGCCGCGCAGCTACCTGTTCGCACACCCGGAAGACGAACTCGACGACCTGACCGCCGAGCGCTTTGGCGCCGTACTCGAGCGGCGCCTTGGCGGTGAACCCATGGCCTACATCATGGGTACCCGGGAGTTCTGGTCCCATGAACTGCTGGTCAGTCCCGCCACTCTCGTGCCACGCCCCGAGACGGAACTGCTGGTCGACCTCGCGCTGCGCGAGATTCCGCGCAAGGCCGAGTGGCAGGTGCTCGATCTTGGCACGGGCAGTGGCGCGATCGCGATTGCCATCGCGGGTGAGCGCCGCCTGTGCCGGGTTACAGCCGTCGACATCAGCGAAGGCGCACTGGCGATCGCCCGTGAAAACGTCCGCGCGTTGGCGCGTGGCAATATCGACCTCCTGCACGGCAGCTGGACGGCACCGGTCCGGGGTCGGGAATTCAATATCATCGTTGCCAATCCGCCGTACGTGCGCAGCGATGACGAGGTCCTGCTGAACCTGCAGCATGAACCGCTAACCGCGCTGGCCGCGGGCAGGGACGGGCTCGACGCGATCCGCGTACTCGCGGCCGAATGCGGCGCCATTCTCGCCAACAACGGCGTACTCCTGATCGAGCATGGCGCGGAGCAGCCGGCCGCCGTGGCCGAGCTGCTGCAGAAGCACGGCTGGACGGATATTTGCTGCCATAATGACCTTGCCGGGCTGCCACGCGTGACAGTAGCGCGCCGGGGTGGTAAATAACGGCCCTCATTCACGCTTGCGAGACATCATGATCACGATCAAGACCAACCACGGCGACATTGGCGTCGAACTCTTCGACGACAAAGCCCCGATTACCTGCGAAAATTTTCGCCAGTACATCACCGACGGCCACTACGCCGGCACCGTTTTCCACCGCGTCATTCCTAACTTCATGATCCAGGGAGGCGGCATGGACGCGAGCATGGCCTCGAAAACGACTCGCGACCCGATCAAGAACGAAGCGGATAATGGCGAATCGAATGTCCGCGGCACGCTCGCGATGGCCCGCACCGGTGTCGTCGACAGTGCGACATCGCAGTTCTTTATCAACCTGCGTGACAACGATTTCCTGAATCACGGAACGCGCGACTTCGGCTACGCCGTTTTCGGCAAGGTCAGCACCGGCATGGACGTCGTGGATACCATCGGCGGCGTCCCGACGGGCAACCAGGGCGGTCACCAGGATGTGCCGGTCGAGGCCGTCGAGATCATCGAAGTCACGATCGACGAATGACCCGCGACGCCCGTCACCTTGCACTACCGCAGGTTGGTGCGGACGGGCAGCAGCGCATTGCCGCGGGCAGCGTCCTGCTAATCGGCGTGGGCGGTATCGGCTGCGCCGCGGCTGCTTACCTGGCATCGAGCGGCGTCGGACACGTCACGGTGTGCGATTTCGATACCGTCGACGAGACCAACCTCGGCCGCCAGGTCCTGTACGCAAAGGGGCATATCGGCGAACTCAAGGCCGAGGTGGCTGCGACGAGGCTGCGCAAGATCAATCCGCACATCGAGGTTACCGCTGTCAGCGAGCGCCTGACCGGCGGGGCGCTGGCCACGGCGGTGGCCGCCGCCGACGTGGTGCTCGACGGCAGCGACAATTTCCCGACTCGCTTCGCGGTCAACGACGCCTGCGTTGCCGGGTCCCGTCGCCTCGTGTCGGGTTCGGCGATTCGACTCGAAGGCCAGCTCGCCGTGTTCGGCCCGGACTATGCGCACTCGCCCTGCTACCGCTGCCTCTATGTCGATGCCGATGAATCCCTCGGCGACTGCGCCGGCAACGGCGTTCTCGCGCCGGTACCGGGCGTCATCGGTACGCTTATGGCGGTCGAGTGTCTCAAGTACCTCGCGGGCATCGCGCCGCCGGCACCGCTGCTCAGGCTCTACGACGGCATGGCCAGCGAGTTTCGCCACCTGGGTGTCGGCAAGCGAGCGGACTGTCCGGCATGCGGGTGACGAGAACCGGTCTCGTCGAAGCGGTAGCGGTCGCGACGATCGCCTTCTCGGTGGTGACCGTGCTGCCGATTGACCAGTTCTTCGTACAACTGTTCACGCATTTCAGGTTGCAGTACCTGGGCATCTCGCTGCTGTTGCTCGCCGTCTTCCTGAGACTACGCAAGCCCTGGTTCATCGGCGGCATCGCGGTTTCGGTGGTCATCAACGGCATCGCAGTTCTGCCCTGGTATTTCGGCAAGGACGCTCCGGGAACAGGCACACCGCTGAAGGTGCTGCACGCGAATGTACTGTCCGGCAATACCGAGTACGAACGCCTGTTCGCACTCCTTGCCGCCGAGCAACCCGACGTTGTCATGCTGCAGGAGGTTTCGCCCGCCTGGCTGGCCGCACTGGAGGGACTTCGAGCCGACTATCCCTATTCCTACGCCGAAGCGCGCGAAGGCAATTTCGGTATCGCGTTGTTCTCACGATTGCCGATGGTGTCCGCCAGTCACTTCGACAGTCCTCCCCGGGGCTACCCGACCATCGTGGCGTCGATAGAGGTCGGCCAGGACGTCGTGCGCGTCATCGGCACTCATGCGATGATCCCGGTCAGCGGCAACTTCTATGAGGCACGCAACACGCAGCTCAGGGACATCGCCGAACGCCTCGGCAAGCAAACCGGGCCGAGGCTGCTCATTGGTGACCTGAACCTGAGTCAGTGGGATGTCAATTACCGCGTGCTGGAGCAGGTGTCCGGGTTGCGCAACGCCAGGCAGGGATTCGGCGTTGTACCTACGTGGCCTGTATTCATGCCGCCTGCGATGATCCCGATCGACCACGTACTGGTGTCCGATGCCTTTGCGGTGACCGACATTTACAGCGGACCCCGCATCGGTTCGGATCATCTGCCGCTGGTCGTCACGCTCAGTCTGTGACGACCAGTGGCAGGTCTGCTGTCGATCACTTGTTCTTCTGGCGAATCTGGAATCGCTTGATCCGGGACTGGTCATTGACCGCGCAGGCAGCCGCGTACTCGCGAATGACCGTGTCGCCGTCAGCGCCGTATACCAGCGTCTGAATTCGCAGCTTGTGCCCTGAAACCCGGCGATCCTCGGTCTGCACGTTGTAGACCACGTTGGCGGCGTCCGAAAAATCGGCGTGGCTCGCCACCTCGGCAACGCAGGTGTCAATGCTGCTCTGCGGTGCGTCTGACGTGAAGCCGGGTACGGCGAAGGCGACATTGGCGGCGAACAAGCCGAGCAGGGTCAGCGCGACAGCAATCTTGCAATTCATCATGGTCTTGTCCTCTGGTTATATAGTCAGAATATTCATTCTGTTTAGCGGAAAAAAAACGCACCTCGCGATGCCTGGTGTATCAGAACAATCGTTCTGTTTTAAGCAAAAAAACTCAGCTCCTGGCACCGGGACGCAATGCATCCAGTGTGCTGTCGACGATTCCGTCCAGTGTCGACTTCGGGAACCCGGTTCGCCCAAGCACGGCGAGGCCAAACATGGAGCTCGTCAGCAATTCGCCGGCTGCGTCGACATCGACATCGCCGGCCACCTCACCCCTGCCCTTCGCCGAGTCGAGGCCAATGGCGAAGGCCTTCGACATGCGCTTCATGAAGCGCTGCAGGACGCCGCGCAGTTCTTCGTCCTGCGGGGCCAGTTCCATGGCCGTATGGATGAACAAGCAGCCCTTGTTTTCCTCAGCGCAACACATGTCCGCGACCCTCTCATCGAAGATCCGGCGGATGTGATCCAGTGAGGCTCCCGGCTCCAGCAAGCGCAGGAAGGACTGCTTGCCCATGCCTTCTGCGTACTGCTCGAGCGCCTGCTCGAACAGCTCTCGTTTGTTGCCAAATGTGCCATAGAGCCCGTAGCGGCTCACGCCGGTGGTCCGCACGATGTCCTCCATCGAGGTCTCGGAGTACCCCTTGGAGGCAAACAGATCCACCACTTGGCCCAGGGCTGTCGTTGGATCAAAGGTGCGGGCTCTATTCATGACGAAACAGAATAGTCATTCTGTTACAGGAAGTCAAGCGCTCCTCTAGCGTAGCGACAATTTCAGAACGATGGGTCCGGAAAGCCCGTCCGGCAGCCGGTTTTCGGCATCGAAGCGGTTCCAGTGGCTGTTGGCCACGAAATAAAAGTCATCGCCGACGACGACACCGAGAGTCGGCTCATCGAACTGGGGCAGGTTCGCTGCGAGTGTCCGCCCCGCCTCTATGCGGTGACCGTCGTCGCTGAGCCGCAGCGCAGCGACGCGATGCGGCCGAATGCCGTTCTGAATCGCGATCAACTCGTTGTTGTAGCGGTACAGGCCGTCGATCCCGTAGTCGCTGAGCGAGTCCGGAACCCCGAGCTTCACCCTCGAGCCGTCCGCCAGCGAAATGCGCGACAGGCCGCCGATGTAATCCGCGACATACAGGAAGCCCCCGGACTCATCGAGCACCAGTCCCTGGGGTGAACCGAGTGCGCCCGGGGCAAGAATCGCCGTGAAGGTGCCGGTATCGATGTCGAAGGCGTAGACCGCCCCCGAGAGGCTGTCTGTCGTATATATCGTGTCGCCGTTGATGACGAGATCACCCAGGAGCTGCGCCTCGGCCAGTGGCGGCAGGACGGCGGCAACGGTGACCTCACCCGTCTGCGCATCGACACGGAACAGCCCGGTCTTGCCTTTATCTTCTCCGACATCGGCCAATTGTGCGATGGCGGCGCTGGCAAACCAGAGCCCGCCGTCAGCGTGGAACCGCATGCCGAAGACGCTCCAGTGCCCGGCGCGATCACTGACAACCTGCGGCTCGTCGGCAACTCGAACCAGCCGGCCCGTATGAATGCTGCCGAGGTAAGCGGACCCGTCAGGGGCCAATGCAATGCCCTCCGGTACAAAGCGATCCATCTCCAGCCGGACGGCAATCTCCGCCTGGCCAACGGGCTCGTACAGGTCTTCGACACGCTTTTGAAAGCTGTCCCAGTCCGGTAACTCGCGCAATGCGGCAAACTCGTCCATCCCGCCAACACCGAAGTCTATGCCGCGCTCCAGTAGCCGGTTGAGCGTCGCGAGCGATGCCGTTGCATCGCCGCGCAGTGCTTCCGCCAGCGCCAGGTTAAATAATGCACCGGGATAGCCCGGCCGTGCGTCCAGTGATTTCCCTGCCGCGGCAAGCATGGCGTCAAAGTCCTGCGCCTGGTAAGCCGCAACAAGCTCCGCCCTGGCGTCAGCGTAGTCATCGGCGTGCGTACCCGCTGCGGCCAGCAGGGCCGCAAGAAAACCCAGGCTGGACCACCTGGAATGAAGATTCGTCACTCGCGCGCGCCTCTTGTTCCGACCTGGCGCCATGATACAGCACGTCCCCGTTGCAGAGCGTGCATTGCGCGTTGGCCGATCCGGGCATATGCTCGGCACGACGATGCGGCGAAAACCGATAATCAGGAGCCGAGCAATGCGATCCGACCTCACAGCCGTCATTCTTGCGGCCAGTCTCGCGCTCACGAGTCCGATTCTTCTTGCCGATGACTGCGTTGACTGTCACCGGGATGAAACGCCGAATGTCGTCAACGACTGGCAGATCAGCAGGCACCACACAGAGAATGTCGATTGCCGCGATTGCCACAAGGGACGGCACGCATCCGCCGACGATGTGGACAAGCTCAGGACGGTAACGGCCCAGACCTGTGCAAAGTGTCATGAAGAACGCTTTGAGCAATTCTCGAAAGGCAAGCACGCGCTGGCCTGGGCCGCTGTCGAAGCCATGCCGACAACGCATGCCTTGCCGATCGCGTTGTCGCACGGCATGAAAGGCTGTGGCGGCTGCCATAAGCTGGGCCTCAAGGACGAAGAAACCGTCGCACAACTCAAGGCCGAAGGCAGCATGTTCGGCCACGCATCCTGCGATGCCTGCCATACGCGGCACACGTTCTCCGTCGTCGAGGCCCAGCAGCCACAGGCCTGTCAGACCTGCCACATGGGCTTCGATCATCCACAGTGGGAAATGTGGTCTTCATCGAAGCACGGCGTGCGTTACCTCCTTGCCCAGAACGGCACGCTGCCGGCCAATACACCGGCACCGACCTGCCAGGACTGCCACATGGTCGATGGCGACCACGAGGTCCGCACCGCCTGGGGTTTCCTCGCCGTACGCCTGCCGTTAGCCGACGACGAGCAATGGGCCGCCGACCAGGTCACTATTCTGCAGGCACTGGGTGTCCTCGATCCGGACGGCGACCCAACGCCACGGCTCGATGTCGTCAAGGCCGCCGATGTTGCCCGGCTGACGCAGGAAGATTTCGACCGCGAACGCAACAAGATGATCGCGGTTTGCGAGGACTGTCATTCGAAGAATTTCGCCCTCGGCGAACTCGCGAAAGCGGATGACCTGATTCGCGAAGCGGACCATCTGCTCGCCGCGGCCATTCGTGAAATTGCGTCACTGTACGAAGACGGGATACTCGAGCAACCCGAGGGATACGCTCGACCGTTCCCGGACCTGCTGACATTCCACGACGCACCGACATCGATCGAGCAGACCCTGTTCGAGATGCACCTGAAGCATCGTATGCGCGCGTTCCAGGGTGCGTTCCACGCCAACCCGGACTACGCGCTGTGGTACGGCTGGAGCGAGATGGTCCGCGACCTGCAGAGCATCAGGGAACAAGCACAGGAACTGCGGCGCCACGCCGAGCACCACCCGGAATAGTACCGACGTATTCTCCGAGCGTCAGGCGACCGCGGCGGCGTCTGGATCGTAGCCGAGATTTGGCGCCAGCCATCTCTCCGCCTCGGCAACACTCATCCCTTTGCGCTGTGCGTAGGATGCGACCTGGTCGCGATCGATCTTGCCGACCGCAAAGTACTTCGCATCCGGGTGCGAGAAATAGAACCCGCTGACCGCAGCCGTCGGGTACATTGCAAACGAGTCCGTCAGCCGGAGGCCGATGCTGGCCTCGACGTCGAGCAGCGCCCACAGCTTCGCCTTCTCCGTGTGGTCCGGGCAGGCCGGGTAGCCTGGCGCCGGGCGAATGCCACGATAGGCCTCGGCAATCAACTCCTTGTTCGACAGCGTTTCGTCTGCCGCGTAGCCCCAGAACTCGCGGCGCGTGCGCAGGTGCATGTACTCGGCCAGCGCTTCGGCCAGCCGGTCCGCGAGGGCCTTGAGGACAATGGCGCTGTAGTCATCGTGATCCTTCTCGAAGCGCTCGACGTGCTCCTCGATACCGATCCCCGCGGTTACGGCGAAGGCGCCGATGTAGTCGGCATGACCGTTGCCGGCCGGCGCAACATAGTCCGCGAGACACGACTGTGGACGACCATCGGCCTTGGCTTGTTGCTGCCGCAAATGAACGAGTCGATGCAACACCCTGGCCCTGTCTTCATCGGCGAAAACCAGCACATCGTCGTGACCATCGGTATTCGCGGGATGGAAGCCGAGCACGGCACGTGCCGTGAGCCATTTTTCGTCGACGATCCGGTCCAGCATCGCGGTCGCATCATTGAACAGCGAGGTCGCCGCTTCACCAACGGTCGCATCGTCCAGGATCTGCGGGAACTTCCCATGGAACTCCCACGCATTGAAGAACGGCATCCAGTCGATGTAATCGCGCAACACGTTCAGGTCGATATCGTCGAACACGCGGTTGCCCGTAAAGCCTGGCGCCGGCGCGGTGTAGGCAGACCAGTTGATTGCGTGCTTGCGTTGCCGAGCCTGGGCCAGTGAGAGCTGCGGCTTGAGGCGCTTCTTGTTGGCATGCTGGTCGCGACGCCGCGCATTGTCCTTGCGAGTCCTGGTCACGATCTCGTCGCGCGTACCGGGCTCGATCAGCGCCTGGGCCACGCCCACCGAGCGCGATGCATCCTTGACGTAGATCACCGGCCCTTTGTATTGCGGTTCGATCTTCACAGCGGTGTGTGCGGGCGACGTCGTCGCGCCGCCAATCAGCAGGGGTAATTCGTAACTGAGTCGTTGCATCTCACTGGCGACATGCACCATCTCGTCGAGCGATGGCGTGATCAGGCCGGACAGGCCGATGATGTCGGCACCCTCGCGTTTCGCGGCTTCCAGGATCTTGTCGCAGGAGACCATGACGCCGAGGTCAACGACCTCGAAGTTGTTGCACTGCAGGACGACGCCAACGATGTTCTTGCCGATGTCGTGCACATCGCCCTTGACCGTTGCCAGTACGATCTTGCCATTCGAACTCATCTTGCCGTCCTTCTCCTGCTCGATGAACGGTATCAGGTGTCCCACGGCTTTCTTCATGACGCGCGCGGACTTCACGACCTGCGGCAGGAACATCTTGCCGGCCCCGAACAGATCCCCGACCACGTTCATGCCGTCCATGAGCGGGCCTTCGATGACATCGAGCGGCCGGGTCGTGGCTTGCCGGGCTTCTTCGGTGTCTTCGATCACGAACTCGTCGACGCCGTTCACGAGCGCGTATTGCAGGCGCCTGGAAACATCTGCCGCGCGCCATGACAGGTCCGCGCCCTTTGCCGCGGCGCCACTCTTCTGGTCCTTGTACTGCTCGGCAACCGTGAGCAGGTTCTCGGTCGCCTCGGGTGTGCGATTGAGGACAACATCCTCGACGGCATCGCGCAGCACGGCCGGCAGGTCCTCGTAAATCGCAAGCTGCCCGGCATTGACGATACCCATGTCCATGCCCGCGCGAATCGCGTGGTAAAGGAATACCGAGTGAATTGCCTCGCGCACGACGTTGTTGCCGCGAAACGAGAAAGACACGTTGCTGACACCACCGCTGACCAGCGCGTGCGGCAGTGTTGCCTTGATCTGCCGCGTCGCCTCGATGTAGTCGAGCCCGTAATTCGAATGCTCCTCTATACCCGTCGCGACGGCGAAGATGTTCGGATCGAAAATAATGTCAGCCGGATCGAAGCCGACCTTTTCTGTGAGAACGTCGTACGAACGCTTGCAGATGTTGACCTTGCGCTCGATCGTATCGGCCTGGCCCTTTTCGTCGAAGGCCATGATGATGACGGCAGCGCCGTAGTCGCGACACAGCTCGGCCTGCGCGATAAACGCCTCTTCGCCTTCCTTCAGGCTGATCGAATTGACGACCGCCTTACCCTGCACACACTTGAGGCCCGCTTCGATGACGGTCCACTTGGACGAGTCGATCATGATCGGCAGGCGCGCGACGTCCGGTTCCGAGGCGATCAGGTTCAGGAAGGTCACCATCGCCTTTTCCGAATCGAGCATGCCTTCGTCCATGTTGACGTCGATGATCTGCGCACCGTTGTCGACCTGCTGCCGTGCTACGGCGACCGCGGCGGCATAGTCGTCCGCTTCGATGAGACGCCTGAAGACCGCAGAGCCCGTGACGTTGCAGCGTTCGCCAACATTGGCGAACAGGTCGTCAGGACCGATGTTGAATGGTTCA
The DNA here is from genome assembly GCA_029881015.1 of Gammaproteobacteria bacterium. Classification (GTDB taxonomy): domain Bacteria; phylum Pseudomonadota; class Gammaproteobacteria; order Steroidobacterales; family Woeseiaceae; genus UBA1847. The sequence continues at coordinate 20,033 of JAOUNK010000002.1, forward strand.
AGACCCGCGAGACGACAGCGAACCGGGAGTTCCGGGACCTGCCGCGGCGCGCAGTTCTGCACGGCCTTGCCAAGCGCCCGAATATGCTCGGGGCGCGTGCCGCAGCAACCACCAACCAGGTTGACGAGACCGCTCTCGGCGAATTCGCCGACGACGGCTGCCATCTCTTCCGCCGTCTCGTCATATTCGCCGAACTCGTTCGGCAGCCCTGCGTTGGGATAGGCACTGACGCGCGTATCGGCAACCCGGGAAAGCTCGACGATGTAGGGGCGCAGCTCGCTCGCGCCGAGCGCACAATTGAGACCGATCATGAACGGCTTGATGTGACGTACCGAGTTCCAGAACGCTTCCGTTGTCTGGCCGGATAGCGTGCGTCCCGACGCGTCGGTAATCGTCCCGGAGATCATCACGGGAAGCTCAACCTGCGCAGCACGGAACGCGCGCTTGACGCCGACAATGGCGGCTTTCGCGTTCAGCGTATCGAAAATCGTCTCGATGAGCAGGAAGTCGACCCCACCATCGATCAGCGCGAGCGCGGACGCTTCGTAGGTATCGGCCAGCTGGTCGAACGTGATGTTACGAAAACCCGGGTCGTTGACGTCCGGTGAGATCGACGCCGTGCGGTTGGTCGGGCCGAGTGCGCCCGCCACATAGCGGGGCACACCGGTCTGCGCGGCGAACGCATCGGCGCATTCTCTCGCCAGTCTCGCAGACACGGTATTGAGCTCGGTAACGAGCGATTCCATACCGTAGTCGGCCATCGACGGCGCGTTCGAGTTGAACGTATTCGTCTCGATGATATCGGCGCCGGCGCCGAGAAACGCGTTGTGAATTTCGCGAATTACGTCGGGCCGCGTGATCGACAACAGGTCGTTGTTGCCCTTCAGGTCCTGTGGCCATTCGGCAAAGCGCTTACCGCGGTAATCATCCTCGGTCAGGCCATAGCCCTGGATCATCGTCCCCATCGCTCCGTCAAGGAGCAGAATCCGCCGGTCGAGCGACTGGAGGAGTGTCTCTATTCTTGCGTTTCGTTCCATGATGTTTTCTCAAGCCTCTGTATGAGGCGGGCGCACACCGAGGGCATGGCAGATGGCAAATGCCAACTCCGACCGGTTGAGTGTGTAAAAATGAAATTCGGAAATGCCTTCCGCCTGCAACCGGCGCACCTGGTCGATCGCCACACTTGCGGCAATCATCTGGCGTGTCTCGGTGTCGTCCTCGAGTCCGTCAAACCACTGGCGCAGCCAGTTTGGTACCGACGCCCCGCACGCGGCGGCAAAGCGTTCGAGTTGCGGGAAACGCGTGATCGGCAGAATGCCGGGGACGATCGGCGCATCGATGCCTGCTGCCGCACAGCGGTCGCGGAATTTCAGGAACACATCGGTATCGAAGAAGAACTGCGTAATCGCGCGCGTCGCCCCGGCGTCGAGCTTGCGTTTCAGGTTATCGAGGTCGAAGTCCGCATTTGGCGCCTCCGGGTGCACTTCGGGATAGGCGGCAACCGATATTTCGAAGTCACCCACCTTCCTCAGGCCCTCGACAAGATCGGACGCGTAGGCGTAACCGTCCGGGTGCGGCACGTAGTGCTCGACATCCTTGGGCGCATCGCCTCGCAGGGCCACGAGGTGTCGAACACCCATGTCCCAATACTCACGCGCGATGTCATCGATCTCGCCCCGGCTTGCACCGATACAGGTCAGATGCGGTGCGGCACGCAGCCTGGTCTCATTCATGATGCGCTGGACGGCATTGTGCGTACGCTCACGGGTCGAGCCATCCGCGCCGTAGGTCACGGACACGAAACTGGGCTCCAGCCCGGCCAGGCGATCGATCGACTGCCACATCGTCGCCTCCATCTTCTCCGTGCTGGGCGGAAAGAACTCGAACGATACAGCGGGTTTGTTGTCGAATTTTATGTTCATGCGGTTACCACGCCGAGCAACCAGCCCGGGTTCTTGTCAGGGACAGACCTTGGCTGCGCAAGACGCAGTCCTGTCTGCGCGGCCCAGTCAGCGAAGTCGGATCCAATCTGCCTGGCCGTGCGCGTGCCGGTTGCCGACAGGAACAGCAGTCTCCCGCCGGCCTTCAGCAGGCGCGCTGCCTCCCTGATCGCAGCGGTCGGCCGTTCAGCCTCGGTCAGGACGCCATCGAGAATGATCGTATCGAACTCCTCGTCAGCAAACGGCAGCGCGTACATATCGCCGTGCCGCAACGAGCAATTGGGCGAGCCGGCAAGCAACAGCTCTGCGCGTGCGAGCCGGCGCGCATCCGAATCGATATCGACACCGACGACGCGCTGCGCGCGCGACGCGAGTAACTTGAGAATGCGGCCCTGCCCGCAGCCAATGTCGAGCAGGTCGCCGAGCGGCGTCGCCACGGTGAGTTCGACGAGCGCCTTGTGCAGCAGGCGCTCGTCGCCCGTCTCCACGAACGGCGCGGGATTATCCACGGCGCGCAGCGTGCGGAGCTTCTCCACGTCTTTGCGGAAAACGGGCTCGTCGTCAGGCAGGAGCGCTAGCAGCCGCCGACGGGCCGGTGCGTCTCCCCGGTTGGACGGCACCCGGTAGAAAACGAAGTGACCGTCCCGAAAACGCTCGAGCAGGCCTGCTGCAATCAGTTGTTTGAGGTGCTGCGATACACGGGGCTGGCTGAGCCCGGTAACCTGCGTCAGCTCCGACACGCTGCACTCGGCCACGCCGCACAGGGCGAGCATGCGTATCCGCACCGGATCCGCGAGGGCCTTGAGCTGGTTCAGCAACTGCGTCGTCGAGGGTTTCATATAAAAATATAAGGATTCTTTTATATTTAAGGCCGGACAGTATAGCAGCGACGGGATGGCGGGTACCAGCTATTGCATGGAATCGGGCGCCGGGACGACGTTCGTGGCAAACAGCCGCTCCACATCGACGGCATCGAAATGCCGGCGCTCGCCGCAATACTCGCAGACGACCTCGATACGCCCCTGCTCGGCCAGGGTGGCACGGGCCTCGTCCGCGCCGAGCATCTGCAGAACGTCTTCGGTCTTGCGGGTCGAGCAACGGCACTGGAACCTGACGGGACGGGGCTCATAAACACGAACGTCGTCTTCCGCGAACAACTTGCCGATGAGCGGCAGCCCGGCTTCACCGGCGAAGTCCGTCGCCGACAGGGTTGCGATCAGGAAACGCAGGCGGCGCCAATCGTCCTCGTCAAGCGGCTGGCCGGGGACCTGTTGCAACAACAGGCCCGCGGCGAACGCGTCGTTCGCCAGCAACGCCACGTGGCTCGGAACCTGCACCGAGTGCGCGAAATAATGCTCCAGGCTCGCCGCCAGTGAGGACTCGTCGATTGCCACGATGCCCTGGTAGGGGCGTTCCCCGGCATCAACGGTCACGGCGCAGCGGGCTCCCCGGGTGAGTTCCGCGAAGTCCTTCGCGGCCGACCCCGTCTCGATGGCCGCCATGCCGCGCAGGTCGAGGTCACCGGTGCATTGCATGACGAGCATCTGCAGGGCGCCGGAGCCCTGGATCTGCAGCGTGATGGTGCCATCGAATTTGAGGCTCTGGGCGACAAGCCCGGTCGCCGCGGCAGCGTGGCCCAGGGTCTCGGTAACGAGCAGGTCGTACTGGTGATCGCGCAGCATGCGCTGCCACGTGTTCGACAGGTGAATGAGCGCGCCCCGTACGGGAAGCGCCTCGAACCCGAAGGGAATGACGCTGTCCGCGGACATGTCAGCCGTCGAGCTTGGCTTTCAGGATCTGGTTGACCTGCCCCGGGTTCGCCTGGCCCCTGGTCTCTTTCATGACCTGGCCAACGAAGAAGCCCATGAGCTTGTCCTTACCCGACCGGTACTCGGCGACCTGGCCCGGGTTGGCCGCGATCACCTTGTCGACAGCGGCCTCGATCGCGGAGCTGTCGGTAATCTGCCTGAGACCCTTTGCCTCGATGACCTCGTCGGCGGATCCATCGCCCGCCCACATGGCCTCGAACACCTGTTTCGCGATCTTGCCCGAGATCGTATTGTCGTGAACGCGCGTCAACAGGCCGGCAAGCTCGTCCGCCGAGACCCTGCTGTCGCCGATCTCGAGACCGTCCTTGTTCAGCGCACCCGACAGGTCACCAACGACCCAGTTTGCGACGAGTTGTGCGCCGGCCCCGGTCTTCGCGACCGCGGCTTCAAAGTAGTCCGCAACCGGTCGCGAGGCGGTGAGAATGGCCGCATCGTCCTTCCTGACGTCGTACTGCGCGACGAACCGCTGCTGTTTCGCATCCGGCAGCTCCGGCAATTCCTTGCGCACCGCTTCGATGTACGCTTCGCTGATCTCGACCGGCAACAGGTCCGGGTCCGGGAAATAGCGGTAGTCGTTCGCCTCTTCTTTCGAGCGCATCGACCGCGTCTCGTCCTTGTCCGCATCGTACAGACGTGTTTCCTGCACGACCTCGCCACCGTCTTCGATGAGATCGATCTGGCGCTCGATTTCGAAGTTGATCGCTTTCTCGACAAAGCGGAACGAATTCAGGTTCTTGATTTCGGCGCGTGTGCCGAACGCTTCCTGCCCTTGCGGGCGGACCGAGACGTTGGCGTCGCAACGGAACGATCCTTCCTGCATGTTGCCGTCGGAAATACCGAGATACCGCACGATCGTGTGGATCTTGCGCATGTAGGCAACCGCCTCTTTCGCGGAGCGAATGTCCGGCTCGGAGACGATCTCGAGCAAAGGCGTTCCCGCCCGGTTCAGGTCGATGCCGGATGACTTGTCGAGCCCCTCGTGAATCGACTTGCCGGCATCTTCCTCGAGGTGCGCGCGCGTGATGCCGATTCGTTTCTCATTGCCGTCCGCGTCGGTGATGAACAGTTCGCCGTGTTCCACGATCGGCAGTTCGTACTGGCTGATCTGGTAGCCCTTCGGCAGGTCCGGGTAGAAGTAGTTCTTGCGCGCGAACACCGAGCGCGGTGCCACGGTCGCGTTCACGGCGAGTCCGAACATGGCCGCCATGTGCACGACCTCTTTGTTCAGGACCGGCAGTACGCCCGGGTAGCCGAGATCCACGAGGCAGGCCTGCGTGTTGGGCTCGGCACCATACGCTGTTGATGCGGCGGAGAAAATCTTGGACTTCGTTGCGAGCTGCGCGTGTATTTCAAGCCCGATGACGACTTCCCAGCTCATGCGAAGCCCTCCGGGCACGCCGCGAGCCAGTCCGTCGCCTGCTCGTACGCATGCGCACAGCGCAACAGGGTGCTTTCGGCGAAATGGTGTCCCACCAGGTGCAGGCCGACCGGCAGATCGTTCACGAATCCGCAGGGTACGGACAGCGCGGGGAAGCCGCCGAGGTTGGCGCCGATCGTATAGATGTCGTTGAGATACATCGTGATCGGATCGTCAACCTTGTCGCCGAGCCTGAACGCCGGCGTCGGTGCCGTCGGGCCGGCGATGACATCGACTTTTTCGAAAGCACGCTTGAAATCGTCGGCGATCAGGTGACGCACCTGCTGTGCTTTCAGGTAATAGGCATCGTAATAGCCGGCGGACAACACGTACGTGCCTGTCATGATGCGGCGCTTTACCTCATCGCCAAAACCCTCGCCGCGGCTGCGACAATACAGGTCGAACAGGTCTTCGACATTCCCGGCACGATGCCCGAAACGCACGCCGTCGAACCGCGACAGGTTCGAGGAACACTCGGCCGGTGCCACGACGTAATAGGTCGGCACGGAGTAGTCGATATTCGGCATATCCACTTCCACGGCGGTCGCTCCAAGCGACTCGATGACGGCGATCGCCTCCTTCACTCTTGCGCCGCAGTCGGCATCGAGGCCTGCATCGAAATGCTGTCGCACGACGCCGACCTTCAGGCCCTTGATGGACTGGCCGAGTTCGGCAACGTAGTCCGGCACGGGTACGTCCAGGCACGTCGAGTCACGCTCATCGAAACCGGCCATGACGCCGAGCAGGCGGGCGGCATCTTCGGCCGACCGTGTGATGACGCCGGCCTGGTCGAGGCTCGAGGCAAACGCGATCATGCCGTAGCGCGACACGCGGCCGTAGGTAGGCTTGATGCCGAGTGTGCCGGTCAGCGCGGCCGGTTGGCGAATCGAACCGCCCGTGTCGGTCGCCGTTGCGGCCGGCGAGAAACGCGCCGCTACGGCCGCGGCAGACCCGCCTGACGAACCACCCGGCGATCGTTCACGATCCCACGGGTTCCTGACCGGTCCGAAGTAACTCGTCTCGTTCGACGAGCCCATCGCGAACTCGTCCATGTTGGCCTTGCCCAGCACAACGGCGCCGGCAGCAGCGAGTCTTTCGACGATCGTCGCATCGTAAGGCGAAATGAAGTTGTCGAGCATCCTCGAGCCGCAGGTCGTTTTGATGCCGCGCGTACAGAAGATGTCCTTGTGGATGATCGGCAAACCGTTCAGCACTCCCCCGGCGCCGGCCGCCCGCGCGTCGTCCGCGCGTTCCGCAGCGGCAAGCGCCTCGTCGCCGGTCACCGTGATCAGCGCATTCAGCTGGTCGTCGTGGGCCGCGATGCGGTCGAGCAACGACTGCGTCAGCTCGACGGACGAGAATTCACCGCCATCCAGACCGGCCTTGAGCTCGGTCAGCGTCTTGGCATGCAGGCCCGTCATTCTATGACCTTCGGTACGAGATACAGGCCATTCGCGACGGCTGGCGCATTTTCCTGGAAGCGATCGCGGTCATTCTGCTCGGTAACGACGTCGGCACGGAGGCGCTGGGCCACGTTCAACGGGTGCGCCATGGGCATGACGCCGCTCGTGTCGGCGGCCGACAGGTGGTCGACGAAATCGACGATTTTCGAGAGCTTTTCGACACTCTCGGCGTACTCGTCTTCGCTTAATTCGAGTCGCGCCAGCTTTGCGATCTGCCGGACCTGGTCTTTATCGAGTGACACGGTATTTTTTCGCTAGTTTCAACTGGGTTACCGGGACCCGCCGCAGCGGGCACGCAATAATACACGGCGCCTTGTGGAATGTCGTGCGCATTGCTAGATTACGCCGTTAATTCTGTTTCTAGGCCCGTTCCCGCATGTTCAAGAATATCCTGGGTTATTTTTCGAATGACCTGTCCATCGATCTCGGCACGGCCAACACCCTTATTTACTCACGAGGGCATGGCATCGTGCTCGACGAGCCTTCCGTCGTGGCCATCCGCGAGGACTCCGGGCGTGGCGGCCGAATCGTCGAAGCGGTGGGCATGGAAGCCAAGAACATGCTGGGGCGTACGCCAGGCAACATTACGGCGATCCGGCCGCTGAAAGACGGCGTAATCGCCGATTTCACGGTAACCGAGAAAATGCTGCAGCATTTCATCCGGAAAGCACACTCCTCGCGGTATTTTCGCCCCAGCCCACGCGTCCTGATCTGCGTGCCCTACGGTTCAACCCAGGTAGAGCGTCGCGCCATTCGCGAATCGGCCGAGGGCGCAGGCGCGCGCAAAGTACACCTTATTGATGAGCCGATGGCAGCGGCGATCGGCGCGGGCATGCCCGTGCACGAGGCGCGCGGTTCCATGGTGCTCGACATCGGCGGCGGCACGTCCGAGGTTGCGGTCATTTCGCTCAACGGCATCGTCTATGCCGCATCGGTTCGCATTGGCGGCGACCGTTTCGACGAGGCGATCACCAACTACGTACGGCGCAACTACGGCATCCTGATCGGTGAGGCGACAGCCGAGCGTATCAAGCACGAAATCGGGTCTGCGTTCCCTGGTCAGGAGGTCCTCGAGATTTCGGTGAAGGGCCGCAACCTCTCGGAAGGTGTGCCGCGCAGCTTCACGCTGAACTCGAACGAGATCCTCGAGGCCCTGCAGGAACCCCTGCAAGGTATCGTCGGAGCGGTCAAGGAAGCACTGGAACAAACGCCTCCGGAGCTCGGCGCCGATGTCGCAGAGCGCGGCATCGTCCTCACGGGCGGTGGTGCCATGCTGCGCGATCTCGACAAACTCCTCATGGAAGAAACCGGATTGCCTGTCGTCATTGCCGATGACCCGCTGACCTGCGTCGCCCGAGGCGGCGGCCGGGTCATCGAGCTCATCGACGAACACGGCCCGGCCGTATTCGGACTGGAGTAATCGTCGTTAGACGCGCGTAACCATGGTCGCGTCCCGGGGAAATAACAGCAATCCAGCGCGCATACCGGCACTGGGTCTACGGGTTCTCGCGCTCATCCTGATCAGCATCCTGCTGATGTACCTCGATCACCGGCGCAATCACCTCGACGGCATCAGGCGTGGTATCGGCGCAGCCGTCTATCCTGTGCAGGTCGTCGTCGACGCACCCGTGCGCATGTGGAAGTGGCTGCGCCAGTCCACGACGTCACGCAACGAACTCGAACTCGAACTGGGCCGCTTGCGGGCAGAACGGCTGCTGACCAATGCGCGACTGCAGCGGCTGACGGCACTCGAGGCCGAAAACGCCCGTCTGCGCGCGTTGCTGGATGCGCGCACGACCGTGCGCGACGAAGTGCGTGTCGCCGAAATCATGGCCGTCGATGCCAATCCCTATGAGCACAACCTGATCATCGATATCGGCAGCACGGACGGCGTGTACGACGGCCAGGCCATCGTCGACGCCAACGGCGTGGTCGGTCAGGTCATTCGCACGGGCATCATGACGGCACAGGCCGTACTGATCAGTGACGCCGACCATGCGCTGCCTGTCGAGGTAAACCGCAACGGCCTGCGCACCATCGCTGTTGGTACGGGCGAGATCGACCGGCTGGACCTGCCGTTCCTCCCCAACAACGCTGACATTCGTGCCGGCGACCTGCTGGTCACGTCCGGACTCGGCGGCGCGTTTCCTTCGGGTTACCCGGTCGCTGTGGTGAACTCGGTGACGAGGATACCGCAGGAGCCGTTCGCAGACGTCACGGCGACGCCGTCGGCCGCGCTGGACCAGGTTCGCGAGGTGATGCTGATCTGGTCTGCGCCGCCGGCCAGTGAGGAGACAGACGAATGAGCCGGGATCGCGACTCGCGCAGACTGCCGGTCATCGTCACGTTCGTCGTCGGACTGATGCTGACGGTCATGCCTCTGCCCGAGACCGTCGAGGCGTTTCGTCCCGACTGGCTCGCGCTGGTAGTGATCTTCTGGGCCATGCAGCTGCCACGCACGTGGAGTGTGGGAACGGCCTGGTTCATTGGCATCATTCTCGACGTTTCCTACGGCACCCTGCTTGGCCAGCATGCGCTGGCGCTGTGTGTCGTCGCGTTCGCCACCGTGCGCTCACACCTGCTCATGCGCGTATTCCCGCTGTCGCAGCTATCCGCCACGATCTTCGCGCTGCTCGCGCTCTACCAGTTCATCCTGTTCTGGGTAAACGGGGTCGCCGGTGTCTCGGCGCCCGCAGTCACCTACTGGGCGCCGGTCATCACCGGGACGCTGATCTGGCCGTTCCTGTACATGTTCCTCTCGGGAGTTCGTTACCGATCGCGGTCGGGGGCCTGAGGACGTGGTTCTCTCGACATGATCGGCCTCCTGTCACCGATCAAGGACGTCCACTCCGAACGCCGGTTGTTCCTGGCGCGTGTCGTGATGGCCAGCGTCGTGTCTCTGTTGCTCATGGGCGCTGTGGTTGCACGGCTCGTGCAACTACAGGTGGTCGACCATGAACTGTTTGCAGAGAAGTCGCAGGGTAACCGTGTCCGGATCGAACCGGTTCCGCCAATACGCGGACTCATCTTCGATCGCCGGGGACGCGTCATTGCCGAGAACCTGCCGGCCTATCAGCTCGAACTGATTCCCGAGCAGGTTCACGATCTCGACGACACACTCAATCGCCTCGCCGTCATCGGTCTTATCGAGGTCGAGGACATTCCGCGTTTCAAGGACTTGAGCCGCAGCGGCCCGCGCTTCAAGCCAGTGACGCTCAAGTTCCGCCTGACCGAAGAGGAGATCGCCAATTTCGCCATCCAGAGGCCACGCTTCCCGGGCGTCGATTTCCAGCCACGCCTGGTACGGCACTACCCGGACGGTGCACTCGTGGCCCACGCCGTCGGCTATGTAGGCGCCCTCAGTCCGGAAGACCTGCCGCGCCTCGACCCGGCGAGCTACGCGGGCACGTCGCACACCGGCAAGACCGGCGTGGAGGGCAGTTTCGAATCGGACCTGCATGGCGACGCGGGTTATCGGCACCTGATCACGAACGCGCGCGGCCGGGAAGTACCCAGCGACACGAGCGAACTGCTCGACTCGCTGCCCGTCGACCAGACTCCGGTGCCTGGTGCCAACGTCTACCTGAGTCTCGACCTCGAACTGCAGAGAATTGCAGCGCAGGCGTTCGAAGGCCGGCGCGGGGCGCTGGTCGCGCTCGACCCCGGCAATGGTGAAATTCTCGCGTTGATCAGTTCGCCGTCGTTCGACCCGAACCTGTTTGCCGTGGGGATGTCGACGTCGCAGTACCGCGAGTTAAGTGAGAACCCGGACCGGCCATTGTTCAACCGAGCCTTGCGCGGCGCCTACCCGCCCGGCTCGACCATCAAGCCCATGCTGGCACTGGCTGCGCTGGAGACGGGGGCGACCAACCTGACGCGCAAGAGCCTGTGCCGGGGCTACTTCCAGTTACCCAACGACGACCATCGTTACCGCGACTGGAAGCCGGAGGGCCACGGACCCGTCGACCTGCATGACGCGATTGCCCAATCCTGCGATGTCTACTTCTACGAGATCAGCGGTGAGATCGGGATCGACAACATGCACGACTACCTGACCCGGTTCGGGCTCGGCTCCAGAACCGGCGCCGACGTCGGTGGTGAAAGCCCGGGCCTGGTCCCATCCCGCGAATGGAAGCAGAACAACTTTCGCGACCGGGATAACCAGCGCTGGTATCACGGTGAGACAGTTATCGCCTCGATCGGCCAGGGCTATATGCTTGCAACGCCCTTACAACTGGCTGCGGCCGCAAGCGCGCTCGCGACCCAGGGCAAGCGCTATCGACCGCACATGGTGGCTGCCGTCGAGGATGCGCTGACCGGCGAGCGCCGCATGGTCACGCCGGAACGCCTTCCCGACGTGGAGATCAGCAACGAGTTCTATTGGGAGACCGTGATCGACGCAATGCATGACGTCATGCAGGGACCTCGCGGTACTGCGCGCGCCGTGGGCACCGGCGCTCCTTACGAGATGGCGGGTAAGAGCGGTACGGCCCAGGTGGTATCGATTGCGCAGGATGAAAAGTACGACGACGCGGAACTCGAGGAACGCCAGCGCGACCACGCGCTGTTCATTGCCTTCGCGCCACTCGACAACCCGCGCATCGCCGTTGCGCTGATCGTCGAAAACGCGGAGAGCGGCAGCGGCGTTGCGGCGCCGATTGCGAAGGCCGTCATGGATGCTTACCTGGGGTTCGATGACGATGCGCCTTAGCGAAACCCAGCGCCTGTTCGCGTCGAATGCCGTGCCGATGACGAGCTTCTCGGGCATCCTGCGCCGTTTGCATATCGACGGCCCCCTGCTGGGCGGACTGCTGCTGGTATGCGCGTTCGGCCTGTTCATTTTGTACAGCGCCGTCGGCGAGAGCAATCGACTGCTGATGAACCAGGCCATACGCCTTGGCGTCGCCTTCGTCGCCATGCTGATCGTTGCGCAACTGCCGCCGGACTTTCTGCGGCGCTGGACACCCTGGGGCTATGCCGCCGGCCTTGCCCTCCTCGTGCTGGTACTGATTAAGGGTGACGTCGGCCAGGGCGCGCGTCGCTGGCTCGATCTTGGCATTCGTTTTCAACCGTCCGAGGCAATGAAACTCGCGGTGCCGATGATGACCGCCTGGTACCTGCACGATCGCCAGATTCCACCGCGGCTGGGCCAGCTCGCCATTATCGCCGTCCTGATCATCGTGCCGACGCTCCTCATCGCGAAACAACCCGACCTCGGCACGTCCCTGCTCATCGCCGCATCCGGCGTCATCGTCATCGTACTCGCGGGCATGTCGTTGCGGCTGATGCTCGGCCTCGCGGTCGCCGCCGTGCCCGGCGCACTCGTGCTCTGGAACTTCATGCAGGATTACCAGAAGCAGCGCGTCCTCACCTTGCTCAACCCCGACAGTGACCCACTCGGGGCCGGCTACAACATCATCCAGTCGAAGATCGCGATCGGCTCGGGCGGCATGTTCGGCAAGGGCTGGACCAACGGCTCCCAGGCACAACTGGAGTTCTTGCCGGAACGCGACACCGACTTCATTTTCGCGGTACTCGGCGAGGAGTTCGGCCTGCTCGGTGTCCTGACGCTGCTCGCCTTGTACATGTTCGTCGTTGGCCGGGGCCTGTATATCGCCGTGCAGGCACGCGATACCTATTCGCGCCTGCTCGCCGGCTCGATCAGCCTGACTTTCATGGTCTACGTCTTTGTGAACACCGCCATGGTGACCGGCCTGGTGCCGGTCGTGGGCATACCTTTGCCGCTCGTATCGTTCGGAGGCACGTCCATGGTGACGCTGATGGCGGGTTTCGGTATTCTCATGTCCATTCACTCGCACCGGAAATTGTTACCGCATTGATGAAAAACCGATTACTCGCCGTCGTTGCCGTCTTCGCTGTTTCCATTTCCTGCTCTCAAGCCGCTGACAAGACGTTTGTGGACGTGACGCGTCCCGACGTCGCTGCGTTCATTGACGAAATGGTGACCGAGCATGCGTTCAGCCGGGAAGCGCTTGCTGAGGTGCTCGGCAAAGCGGAACTCAAGCCGTCCATCATCGAGAAAATCTCCACGCCGGCGGAGAAAAAACTGACCTGGGCCGAGTATCGCAAGATTTTCGTGACCAACGAGCGAATTGCGGCCGGTACGAGTTTCTGGCTCGAGAACCGCGACATGCTCGAACGCATCGAGAAGGAATCCGGTGTCTCGATCGAGATGATCGTGGGCATCATCGGTGTCGAGACGTACTACGGCCGGATAACCGGCAAGGATCGCGTCATCGACGCGCTTGCCACCCTGGCATTTGACTATCCCCCGCGCGCACAATTCTTCCGCAAGGAGCTCGTGCAGTTCCTGATACTTGCCCGCGAAGAAGAACTCGATGCGACGGTGCCCGTCGGCTCCTATGCAGGCGCGATGGGTCGACCGCAATTCATGCCATCGAGTTTCCGCGCGTATGCGGTCGACGCCACGGGCGATGGCAAGCGAGACATATGGAACAACTGGGCCGACGTTGCCGGCAGTGTGGCCAATTACTTCGTCAAGCACGGCTGGCGCAGCGGCGAAGAGGTCGTTAGCCAGGCAACGCTGAGTAGTCGCTGGAACAAGCCCTTGCCGCAACCGAGGAACACGCTGAAAGCGGCGAGCACGGTCGAGTCCCTCAGCAAGCAGGGCGTCGTGTTCGCCACCGATTTATGCGCGGACAGTAAGGGCGAACTCCTCACCTACGAAGGCGTTGGCGGTACCGAACACTGGGTCGGCTTCCACAATTTCTTCGTCATCACGCGGTACAACCGCAGCGCGATGTATGCGCTCGCCGCACATCAACTCGGACAGGAAATCGCACAAGAGGTGGCGGCCGATGCAGGCTAGGTTGCCGCTGCTGGCGATCAGCCTGCTTGCGCTTGCGGCCTGTGGCGGCAGCAACGTCAAGCGCGACGGACCGCCGTCAGGCAGTTCTCGCATCCCCGGCCAGGCCGGAGACGTAACGCCCCGTCCGGAAGCGCGCAGCCGCTATGGCAACGGGCCCGTCTACGAAGTGCTGGGCAAGCGTTACACGGTCATGCCGTCGAGCCTTGGCTACCAGGAACGCGGCGTTGCCTCGTGGTACGGCAAGAAATTTCACGGCCGACTCACATCCAATCGCGAGACCTATGACATGCACGCGATGACGGCTGCGCACAAGACGCTGCCGTTGCCGACGTATGTGCGCGTCCGCAACCTGCGCAACAACAAGTCGATCGTGGTACGCGTGAACGATCGCGGACCGTTTGTTCACAACCGCATCATCGATCTGTCCTATGCGGCAGCCATGAAGCTCGACATGATCAAGGACGGCACGAGCATGGTGGAGGTGACGGCGATAAGTTTTGACCAGCCGTCCGGCGACAGGCCGACGCGAAGCAGCACCCCGCCACCGGCCGCTCAGCCGGAAGCCGTTGCCGAGCAGCCGCAGCCGGTCGAAAACCAGGTCTATGTCCAGGTTGGCGCCTTCGGTGACCGGGCCAATGCGGAGCGCCGGCTCGGCGTACTGTCTGTTGCGGGCATCAGGGGCGCGTTTATTCACGAAGAACGGCTGCCCGACAGCGTCCTTTACCGGGTGCGCATAGGGCCCGTCGCCGATGTTGTGCAATACGACATTATTGTCGAAGAGCTCGACGGCATCGGCATCACCGATCCTTACCTAATTACCGAATAGCCGCGTACAATACGCGGCCAACTCGATCTACCTTGTCAAGAGGTCACATGTCTATACGTACGTCCGGCGCCCTCCTCGCACTCGTTTTCCTGTTCACGACCAATACCTACGCCCAGTCCGCGCTGCCCGTGCCTGCGCCACCGATCGTTGGCGCCAAGAGCTACCACGTGATCGATGCCACCACCGGCCATGAGCTCGCGTCGCTGGACCCGGATACACCGCTCCCCCCGGCCAGCCTGACCAAGATCATGACGACCTACGTGGTGTTCAAAGCCCTCCGGCAAGGCCAGATCCTGCTCGACGACGAAGTGACGATATCCGAACGCGCCTGGCGCATGCCCGGATCGCGCATGTTCATCGAGGTCGGCAAGCGCGTAAGAGTCGAAGACCTGCTGATGGGCATGATCGTCCAGTCCGGCAATGACGCCAGCGTCGCACTGGCGGAGCATATCGCCGGCAGCGAGGACGTATTCGCCCAGATGATGAACCAGTACGCGCAGCAGCTCGGCATGCTTTCGAGCAACTTCCTGAACGCGACCGGCCTGCCCGCGGAAGGCCATGTCACGACCGCACGCGATCTCGCCACGCTCGCCCGCGCAATCGTGCAGGAATTTCCGGACTACTACGCCTGGCACGCCGTGAAGGAATTCACGTACAACGACATCAAGCAGGACAACCGCAATTCCCTGTTGTGGCGAGACTCGTCGGTGGACGGACTCAAAACAGGTCACACAGAAGAGGCCGGCTTTTGCCTGGTTGCCTCGGCACAACGCGATGGCATGCGCATCGTCTCTGTTGTGCTTGGCACGTCGAGCACCCGGGCACGCACGGAGGGCAGCCAGGCCCTGATCAACTACGGTTTCCGTTTCTTCGAAACCCGCTTGCTGTTCAAGGCCGGCGAGGAAGTGACCACCGCGCGCATCTGGAAATCGCAAAACCTCACGTCACGCCTCGGCGTGCTTGAAGACCTTTACATCACGCTGCGCCGCGGCAGTTACGACAGGCTGGAGTCGACCATCGATATACCGGCGATCGTCGAAGCGCCGATTGCGGCAGGTCAACCCGTCGCCGAGCTCAAGGTCCGCCTGGATGGGCAGCAACTCGTGAGTGTCCCGCTGCGTGCCCTCGAGGACAATCCGACCGGCTCACTCTGGCAGCGCAGCAAGGACAGCGTCAGCCTCTGGTTCGAGTAACCATGACAGAAGAATCTGCAATCGAATTTCCCTGCGAGTTTCCCATAAAGATGATGGGAAGAAACGCGCCGGAGTTCCGTGCGATCGCGGTGGCTCTCGTGGAGAAGCATGCGGGCAGCGTGAGCGACGACGCCGTCCAGGTGGCACTGAGCCGCAACGAGCGATTTGTTTCGATCACCGTCACGATCACGGCGACGAGCCAGCAACAGCTTGACGCAATCTACCAGGACGTCACGGACCACGAAGACGTTCTGATGGCGCTGTGAAGACCCGCTACCTCGGTCGCCGGGAGTACGTGCCACTGTGGCGCGCGATGCAGACCTTCACCGACGAGCGCGATGCATCGACGCCGGATGAAATCTGGTTCTGCGAACACCCGCCCGTATTCACCCTGGGATTGAACGCAAGCAAGGAACACCTGCTGGCACCGGGCGATATCCCCGTGGTGCAGATCGACCGCGGTGGCCAGGTCACGTTTCACGGGCCGGGCCAGCTCATGGTTTATCCGCTCATCGATATTCGACGCGCCAACATCGGCGTGCGCAAGCTCGTCACCGCGCTCGAACAAAGCGTTGTCGACCTGGCTGCTGAGTTCGACGTGACAGCGGCGGCGCGGGCGGACGCGCCGGGCGTTTACGTTGACGGCGATAAGCTGGCAAGCGTCGGGCTACGTATCCGGCGCGGTTCGAGTTTTCACGGCATGGCGTTGAATGTCGGCGTTGACCTCGAACCGTTTACGCGCATCAACCCTTGCGGCTACGCGGAACTCAAGATGACCGACCTGCACAGGCTCGGCATTGAACTGCAGCTCGAAGACACTTCGACTAGACTGTTACCGCACTTCCTGAGGCATCTTGGCATGCCCGGTCCCGATAATGGCGAACGGACGGCCTGAACGAGGCAAAATTCATGAAATCGTATCTACTCGCAATCCTGGCCGTCGGCCTTCTCATCCAGCACGATGCAATTGCCGGGACCGTCGCGACTGCCTCTCACGAACAGGCCGCGCTCGAACTTCTCGAGCTCATGGGGGCCGAGGACCAGATGCTGCAAGGCGCCAACATGATGATCGACGTTATGACTTCCCAGTCGCCTGGCCTGGCGCAATATCGCGACGTCCTGACCGAGTGGTCGACGTCGGTAATGCGTTGGGAGGTTTTCGGTCCAAAGATGGTCACGATCTACACGGACGCGTTCACCGAGGTGGAGCTCCGGGAGTTAGCTGCGTTCTACCGCACGCCGACGGGCATGAAGGCCATCAGGGCGATACCCGAACTGATGCAAAAAGGTGCGGAAATCGGGGCGCAGGAAGCGCAGCTCCACATGCCGAGATTACAGGAAATGATCCAGGCGCGACGCGCGGAACTGGAAGCCGCCGCAGCCGAAGAATAGCGCCGGGGCCGCGGGACCTAGAGCCTGGCGAGTCGCTCCGGCGTGCCGACATCGGTCCAGAGCCCCTCGTAAAGCGAACCGGACAGCTGCCCGCGATCCGCTGCCTCGCGCCACATCGGTACGATTGAAAACCGCCCGGCTTCGCAGCCATCGAAAAACTCCGGACGATAGATCGCCACGCCGCTGTACGTGTACGCGGCACGTTCGTCGTTGCGTATCAGCCCGGCATCGAGATCGAAATCCCCGTGATCCCGGTACCCGGGCGTCGGCACCAGGACCAGGTGTCCGAGGTGCCTGTCCTCAAGTTGCAGGTCGGGAACCGGCATGTCCGTGTAAACATCGGCGTTGACCACAAGAAACGGCGCGCTGCCGAGACTCGGCAGCGCGTTGTGGATACCGCCGCCCGTTTCGAGGACGTCGTCGCCCTCGTGGCTGTAGATGACGTCCAGCCCGTATCGTTTGCCCGAGCCGACCCGTGCGACGATCTGGTCACCCAGCCAACCGAGGTTGATAACGACGGTGCGGATACCTGCGGAAGCGATGTTGCTGAGGTGGCGTTCGAGCAGGCTCTCGCCGCGAACCTCGACGAGCGCCTTCGGGATCCTGTCCGTTAGCGGGCGCAGGCGTTCGCCACGACCCGCGGCGAGAATCATCGCCCTCATGCAGTGCCGGCCATAGCGGGGAGCACGCGCGACTCGACCAAGCGCACCAGGAACGCCAGTTCCGGGTAGCGCGGACCCAGTGCAACGATATAGGACAGCGTGCGCGGCACATCGGCGAGGTAGCCGGGCTTGCCGTCGCGGTGATTCAGTCGCGCGAAAATGCCGGCGGCCTTCAGGTGGCGCTGCACGCCCATGAGATCGAAGTAGCGGCGAAACTGAACGACGTCGATGCGACGGCGTACGGTAGCGTCCAGCCCGTTGTAAAAGTCGAGCGCCCATTGCCAGGTCTGCTCTGCCGGCCACTGCACGTAACAGTCCTTGAGCAATGACACGAGGTCGTAGGTCAGCGGACCTTCCACGGCATCCTGGAAGTCGAGAATGCCCGGGTTGTGCGCAGGCGTCTGCATGAGATTGCGCGAATGATAGTCCCGGTGCACAAACACCTGCGGCTGGTCGAGTGCATTTTGCACAAGCAAGTTGCAGCAGTCCTGCCAGGCCCGTTCCCCGTCGGCTGTCCATTCGATGCCGAGATGTGTCTCGCACAGCCAGTCATGAAACAATGACAGCTCGAAGCGCAGCAGCGTGTCATCGTAGGGTGGTAGCTGCGACTGATACGCGGCGCCATGCCGTTGCATGGCCAGCAACGCCCCGGTCGCATCCGCATACAAAGCAGGCGCCTGCAAGGAGTCCTCCAGCAATGTTTCGAGATACTGGCGATTGCCGAGGTCGCTCAATAACAGGAATCCCTCGTCGAGATTGGCCTCGATGATTCGAGGTGCATTCAATCCCATCGCCTCGAGGTAACCGGCGACGCGTACGAACGGCAGGCAGTCCTCCTGTTCAGGCGGCGCATCCATTACGATGAAACTACTGGCCCCCGAGCGCAATCGAAAATAACGGCGGAAGCTCGCATCGACCGATGCTGGCGCGGGCTTGCTGTACGCGATGGCATCGATGCGGCGGGTCCAGGCGATTAGCGCGGCGAGGCGCGTGTCGGCCTGTAGCGGGGGGCTTTCGATCTCAATTCTCCGTAACGCGTTGAAGCACCTAAAAAACTATGCGAAGGTATCAAATCCCGATGCTTGATAACATCCCGTTACCACAAGCCACGGCCCACAGCTGATCCGAACACTGTTTTGTCCGCGAAACCACTGATTTTTGCCTGTACCTTACTGGCCGTGTCCCACGCACACGGTGCCGACGAGCTGTCGTGCCGAACATCCGTCAGCAAGCCGCTGTTGGAAGACTCGCCGTTCAACACGGTCATTGCCGATAATCCGGAGACAATCCTGTTCGAGCTCGGCTCATTCGAAATGCGGCTGGGCGAGAACCCGACGGCCAGCATGACAGGTGGGGTACTGCTGCGCCGTGACGACAAACTCGCCGCCGCCGAGGCTGCGCGCTACGACCCGGTGCAACGCGCCCTGTTCCTCGAGGGCGGCGTCCGCTACGAGGACCCCCGCACCCAGATCCGCAGCACGCTTGCCGAGTTCGGCTATGGCACCGGCCGCATTCGATTCGAGGGCGCGAGTTTCTCGCTGGGCAGCAGCAGCGGGCGCGGCGCTGCCGACCTGCTGGAAATCAACGAGAACGGCACCTTGTCCCTGGGCGGCGTGGAGTACACGACCTGTCCACCCGGTTCCGAGGACTGGTTGCTGCAAGGCAAGTCCATCGTGCTCGACA
Source organism: Gammaproteobacteria bacterium (assembly GCA_029881015.1). GTDB lineage: Bacteria > Pseudomonadota > Gammaproteobacteria > Steroidobacterales > Woeseiaceae > UBA1847. The sequence goes on from JAOUNK010000002.1 coordinate 39,288, forward strand.
CCCAGAAGGGTGTCGGTACTGCGAAGAACATGAAGCTGCGCTTCCAGAATGTCCCGATACTCTACCTGCCCTACATTTCGTTTCCGATCGGCGATGCCCGCAAGTCGGGCGTGCTGACACCGGAGATCGGCACGTCGGGTCGCAGCGGCAATGAGATCCGCGTGCCCTACTACTGGAACATCGCACCGAACTACGATGCGACCATCACGCCTCGCCTGCTGACGAGCCGCGGCCTCCAGCTGGAAACGCACTTTCGCTACCTGACCGAGCGCAACAGCGGCGGCATCACCGCCGACTACCTGCCCGACGACAGTGTCGTCGATGACTCGCGTCGCCAGATCCGCTTCAATCACCGCACATTGTGGAACAACGGCTGGCGCGGTGTCGTCAATTTCAGGGAGGTCTCGGACAGCCAGTATTTCGAGGACCTGGGTGGCAGCCTGAGCATTTCGAGTATCACTCACCTGGATCGTCACGTTCGCTTCGACTATTACTCAAGGCACCTCTCGTTCATCGCTCAGGCGCAGGACTACCAGACCATAGATGACGCGATCCTGCCGATCGACGAACCATACCGCCGCCTGCCACAGGTTGTCGTCAGCGCAACTTGGCCCGTGGGTCCGTTCAAGCTGGGTCTCGACAGCGAAGTCGTCAACTTTGATCGCGACGTCGGTGTGACCGGCTGGCGATTCAACGCGACACCGTCGCTGGAAGCTCCGATTACAGGTGCCGGGTGGTTCTTCACACCGGCCGTTTCGCTCGATCACACGCGCTACGATTTGGCCGATACTTTGCCTGGCGAGACGGTGGATCCGACGCGCACCGTCCCGATTACCAGCGTCGACACAGGCCTGGTGCTCGAACGCACGATGGCTGACGCCAACCGTATCCAGACGATCGAGCCGCGGCTGCTGTACGTCAATATCCCGTACCGCGACCAGGACGGGCTCCCGGTGTTCGACACGATTACGCCGGATATCAATCTCGTGCAGCTCTATCGGAAGAACCGCTTCCTCGGTGGCGATCGCATCGGCGACACGGAACAGGTCAGCGTTGGTGTAACGACACGCGTGCTTGACCTCGACTCGGGCCGCGAGATGATGACAGCGACGATCGGCCAGACCCGCTATTTCAGCGATCGTGACGTCGCCCTGCCTGGCATGACGGCCTCAACCTTCGAAACGTCGGACTACATTGCACTGGTTCGCTTCGGTTTGCTCAGGAACGTGAATTTCGATATCGGCCACCAGTGGGGCACGGGAGACCAGGGCACCACCAAGTCGGAGGCGCGTCTCCAGTATCGCCCCGCGACCAACAGGATCGTGAACCTCGCGTATCGTTTTCGGCGAGACTCGCTCGAACAGGGCGACCTTTCATGGTCGTGGCCGGTAGCCTCGAGCTGGAATTTCGTCGGGCGTTATAACTACTCGTTCCGCGACCAGGAGGCACTGGAGCAGTTCTTCGGCCTCGAATACGAGAGCTGCTGCTGGGGCTTGCGCCTGGTGTCCCGCCGCCATATTTCGACCCGCGACGGAACTCGCGATTCCTCGATCGGTCTGCAATTGGTACTGAAGGGGATGACGAGTGTCGGCACAGCAGCTGACAAACTCCTCGAACGTGGTATTCTTGGCTATTCTGCAGATCTCCGGTAGTAAAAATTGTTAAAATTCAATAATTTATGCGCTGTCGTCGCATTGGCCGCCGCGCCCGTCGCCGTCGCTGACGAACTCTCCGATAACGGTGAGTTCCTTGACGGCGTCGCCGCGATCGTCAATGAGGGCGTCGTGCTCAAGAGCCAGCTCGCCGAGCAGATTGCCATCATCAGCGAGCGCGCCATCGCCCAGGGCATGCAGTTGCCACCGGCCAACATCCTCGAGGAGCAGATTCTCGAGCGCCTCATTATTTCGGAAATCCAGTTGCAGAGAGCCGACCGCATCGGCTTGAACGTCAGTGACGAAATGCTCAACCGCGCAATTGCCGGTATCGCCCAGGAAAACGGCGTGGCGTTCGACGACATGCCGCGCCTGCTGGCCGCGGATGGCGTCGACTACGGCGCATTCCGTCGCCAGTTGCGGGAAGAAATCACGATCAGCAACCTGCGCCAGATCGAAGTCGGCGAACGGATCAATGTCAGCGAGCGTGAAATCGAACAGTGCGTTGCCGATCTCGAGGGCAATGTTGTCGCCAACTCCGAGTACGCGTTGTCGCATATCCTGTTGACGCTGCCGGAAAGCGCGAACGCGCAACAGGTCAAAGAGGTCGAAGACCTGGCCAACGAGATTTACGCCCAGCTCCAGGACGGCGCGGATTTTCGCGAGTTGGCGGTTCGTTATTCCGCCGGCCCGACCGCCCTCGAAGGTGGGGCGCTGGGCTGGATGCAGGGTCAGCAGGTACCGACGCTGTTTACCGATGTATTGCAGGATATGGGCAGAGGCGATGTTTCGGCACCGATACGCGCAGCGAGCAGCTTCCATATCGTCAAAGTCGACGACCTGCGCAGTGCCGTCGAACGCAGTGAAATTGAGCAGGCGAACGTTCGCCACATCCTGATCATGCCGAACGAGATCATCGACGACGCAACGGCAAGGCAGCGGCTCGAAGAAGCGCTGGCCAAGATCCGGGCCGGTGAGGAAGACTTTGGCGAGCAGGCCAAGCTGCTGTCCGACGACCCGGGTTCAGGAAACCTCGGTGGTGAGCTTGGCTGGGCAAGTCCTGACAGTTTTGCGCCCGAGTTCGCACAGATGATCCGCGATAGCGAGATCGGCGTGATCTCCGAACCGTTCCGCACGCAATTCGGCTGGCATATCCTCGAAGTCATGGAACGTCGCGTCTACGACAATACGGAAGATCTGAAGCAGCGTAACTGCGCTGCCAGGATCCGCCAGGGCAAGATGGAAGAAGAGTCACAGCTGTGGATGCAGCGCCTGCGTGACGAAGCTTTCGTCGAGACGCGCATCTAGGTGTGACGCTCGCCAAACCTCTCGTAATCACAGCCGGCGAACCCGCCGGCGTCGGACCGGAACTGTGCAACGCCCTGGTCGGCAGCACCTGTGCCGACGATGTCGTCGTGATCGGTGACCGCCGACAACTCGACAGCCGTCTGCGCGTCATCGACATGCCGTTTCCCGTTGCAGCGATTCCCGGTCAACCGAACCCGGCCAATGCAGCAACGCTACTGGACGGGCTGCGGGCCGCGGCGCAGGGTTGTCTCGCCGGCGATTATGCGGGCATGGTTACGGCACCGCTCGCCAAAAGCGTCATCGCCGACAGTGGCGTGGCATTTACGGGGCATACCGAGTTTCTTGCCGAGGTAACCGGGGCCGCACATCCTGTCATGATGCTCGTCGCAGGTGACCTGCGTGTTGCGCTCGCGAGCACACACCTGCCCCTGCGCGATGTGGCTGACTACCTGACACCGGGTATTCTCAAACGCGTCTTGCGCATTCTCGACGCAGACCTCAGGCACAAGTTCGGCATCGAGGCGCCGGACATCGTCGTTTGCGGACTGAATCCGCATGCCGGGGAAGGCGGCCATCTCGGCCACGAGGAAATCGAATGCATCGCGCCGGTGCTCGAGGAGTTGCGCGCCGAAGGGTTGCGCTTGCGCGGCCCCATGCCGGCCGACACGGCATTTACGCCTGCTGCGGGGCACAAGGATGCGGTACTTGCGATGTACCACGACCAGGGGCTCCCCGTGCTCAAGTACGCGGGCTTCGGCCATGCTGTCAACGTAACACTGGGCCTGCCGATCATTCGCACCTCCGTTGACCACGGCACGGCTTTCGATATCGCCGGCACCGGCACTGCCGACCCGGGCAGTTTGCTCGCTGCCGTGGAGCTGGCCGCGACGATGGCGCGTAGCCGATGACCAAACACCGCGCTCGCAAACGCTTCGGTCAGCATTTTCTGACAGACCCTGGCGTCATTGACGCCATTATCCGGGCCGTGCACCCGACCGGCGACGATGTCGTCGTGGAGATCGGCCCGGGCCAGGGCGCCATCACGGATGCCCTCGCCCGCAACGCCGGCCACCTGCACGCCGTGGAACTGGACCGGGACCTCGCCGCGCGTTTGCGACGCCAGTATGGCGACCATCCCAATGTCACGGTGCACGAAGGTGATGCCCTGCAGTTCGACTTCGCGGCATTGGGCGAAAAACTGCGCATTGTCGGCAACCTGCCCTACAACATCTCGACGCCGCTGCTCTTTCACCTGCTGAAGAGCCGCGACCACATTCTCGACATGCACTTCATGCTGCAGAAAGAGGTCGTTGCGCGCATGGCCGCATCGCCCGGCAGCAAAGCCTACGGCCGACTCGGGATCATGCTCGGCTGCCATTTACAGGTCGAGTCGCTGTTCGACGTCGACCCTGGCGCGTTTTCGCCGCCACCGGACGTCACATCCGCCGTCGTGCGTCTTGACCCCCTGCCGCCGGGTACGTTTGAGATAGCTGATGAGCCCGGCCTGTCCACACTCGTCGCGACTGCCTTCATGCAACGGCGCAAGACGTTGCGAAACGCGTTAAAGAAGTTAGTGGAACCCGGCGACCTCGAAGCCGTCGGCATCGACGGTGGTGCGCGGCCGGAGCAGGTGTCCATTGCCGACTACATTCGGTTGAGCAATCATCTCTGGCGGAAATCGCGTTAGAATATCGGCATGACAGGCAAGCAGCACGACATCCGTATCAACGTCGCCACAAGATACATCGACGATCAGTCCGAACCCGATGCGGATCGCTATGTGTTTGCCTATACCATCACCATTTCCAACGATGGCAAAGTTCCCGCGACGCTGCGGAGTCGTCACTGGATCATCACCGACGCAAACGGCAAGGTGCAGGAAGTGAATGGCGATGGCGTCGTCGGCGAGCAACCGCACCTGAACCCCGGGGAACGATTCCGTTACTCGAGCGGGGCGGTTCTCGAAACGCCCGTCGGTGCGATGCAGGGCCTGTATCGAATGGAAACGGACAACGGTGCCAGTTTCGACGCGCCCATCGAAGCGTTCACGCTCGCTGTGCCTGGCCTGCTCCACTAGGCATCCGAATGGCCGTCTACGCAATCGGCGACATACAGGGTTGTTACGATCCGTTCCGGCACCTGCTCGATGAAATTGACTTCGACCCCGACAAGGACACGCTCTGGCTCGTGGGTGACCTCGTCAACCGCGGACCCAAATCACTGAAAACATTGCGCTTTGTACGTGACCTCGGCGACTCGGCGATTACGGTGCTCGGCAACCACGACCTGCACCTGCTGGCACTCGAAGCCGGTTCCGTGCGCTTCGGGAAGCGCTTTGGCTCCCTGGCCAAGCTACTGCAATCCAGCGATGCGGGAGAGCTTTGTAACTGGTTGCGACACCGGCCGCTGGCGCACTACGACAAGGCCCTGGGTACGATGATGGTACACGCCGGTACGTATCCGGCGTGGGACGTCAAAAAGACATTGGCGCGCGCTGCCGAAGTCGAGACAGCACTGCAACAGGATGGGTACCGGACGTTACTGGGGAAGATGTACGGCGATACGCCGGCCGTATGGAACGGCAAACTCAAGGGCTATCCCCGCCTGCGGTTCATTATCAATTGCCTCACGCGCATGCGCATGATCACGAACAGCAATCACCTTGCCCTGTCCTTCAGTGGTTCACCCTGGCGTGCGCGCAAGGGCCAGCTTCCCTGGTACGATGCGCCGAATGCTGCCTGGGCGGGCACGCGTATCGTGTTTGGTCACTGGTCAGCCCTGGGATTGATTGTGCTTCCCGACCTCATCTGTGTCGACACGGGCTGTATTTGGGGACGGCAACTCACTGCCGTGCGCCTGGACAAACGGCTGCCACGGGTCGTCCAGGTGCCGGGACAGCACTGACTCAGGGTTGCAATCCGGACGTCTCGAACGCCTCCCGGATCGCCGCTTTCTCATCGTCCCTCAACTCCAGCATTGGCGGCCGCACGCGACCACCAACCTGCCCCAGCAGTTCCTGCCAGTACTTGCCGAATGCCTGCGGCTTGTCTGCGGGCTTGCTGCGGGCCATCGCCTCACGCACAGGATCGAGGCTGTCGCGTACACGCCGCGCTGCCGCGAACTTCCCGGCGAAAGCAAGGCGCGTGTACTCATCCATGCGTTTGTCGTTACGAGTCTGCAAGTGGTATGGCGGTGACGAACAGAGATAGAGCCGCCATCCCAGTTCCTCGATATTGTCGAGCCAGTCGTCCTCCGCCGAGGTAGACACCTGGATCTTGTCACCGACCAGGTGGCTCAGCTGCACGTACATCTCGCGCGGGACAGAGTACTTGATGGCGACTATGTTCGGGAGCTCGGCGATACGGGCACATTCGTCGGGTCGCATCAGGTAGCCGGAGTCCGGATGACTCCACATGGCAATGCCGATATCGAGTCGATCGCAGAGCGACTTGTAGTACTGGTACAGTACCTCGCCGCGCTCGTGCACGAAGCTCAGCACCGGTGCGTGAACGACGATGTAATCGGCCCCGCAGTTCTGCGCATGCAGCGCGAGTTCAAACACGGTATCGAAGTTCTGGTCCGAGACCGAAACGATAACCCCTGCCTTGCCGTCGCATTCCTCAACCGCGATTTCGAAGTTGCGCTTTCTCTCGTCGAGGCTCATCGAGAAGAACTCGCCCTGTTTGCCGGCGATGAAGAGCCCCTTGATGTCGAGATCGTCGATCCAGTGACGAATATTCGAGCGCAAGCCCGCCTCGTCCAGGGACAGGTCCTCGTTAAAGGGATTCAGCGCGGCGGCCCAGATCCCGCGCATGTGCTCACGGGCATAATCCTTGGCATCTGACTTTGAATACTTGATGGCGACACATCTCGCGGGTTGACCGGGTCCGCGACAAGCCGCGAACCTCAGGCCGAAATATACTTATAATTCGTCGGGTCGTACATTTAGCGCCTAATGCGGCGGGCCGCGACGGACCGCACGTGAGAATTCAATGAGTACTTATCCAGACCTGCATCTCTATATCGACGGCGAATGGCGCAAGACACCCAGCGATCTGCCGGTCCTGAACCCGGCCACTGAAGAGGAAATCGGCCGCCTGCCGCACGCGGAGCAGAGCGACCTGCAGGACGCTGTCCGGGCCGCCGAGCGTGGACTCAGGGCGTGGAGACAGGTAGCACCGGTCGAGCGGGCAAACGTTCTGTACAAGGCGGCGGCCCTCATGCGTGAGCGCCAGGTAGAGATCGCGGCCGCGATCACGGCTGAACATGGCAAGCCGCTCAGCCAGGCACGGCTCGAAGTGATCCGCGGGTGCGAGTTCTTTGAATGGGACGCAGGGGAAGCGACGCGCACGTATGGCCGCGTCATTCCGAGCGCACCGGGCGTCCGGCATACCGTTCACCACCAGCCGATCGGCGTCGTGGCGGCATTTTCGCCCTGGAATTTCCCGATGAGCCAGCCTTGCAGGAAAGTGGCGGGCGCCATTGCCTCGGGCTGTTCGATCATCCTCAAGGCGGCTGAAGAAACGCCTGCCGGTGCGTTGCACATTGCCAGGGCACTGCAGGACGCAGGCCTGCCACCGGGCGTTTTCAACCTCGTGTTCGGCACACCGGCTGAAATCTCCGACTATCTCATCCGGCAGGACCCGGTTCGCCTTGTGGCCTTCACCGGCTCCACGGCAGTCGGCAAGCACCTCACCACGCTGGCTGCCAGGCATATGACCCCGGTCCTGATGGAGCTCGGTGGTCATGCGCCCGTCATCGTCTGCGAGGACACGGACGTCGAGGCCGCCGCCCTGTCCGGCGCCGTGCGCAAGATGCGCAATGCGGGCCAGGTCTGTACCTCACCGACGCGCTTCTTCGTTCATGAGAGTATTTTCGACGCCTACACTGAGACGTTCGTGCGGCGCGCTGCGGCGACAGTGGTGGGCAATGGCGTTGATCCGAATGTCGAAATGGGACCCCTCGCCAACGAGCGCCGCATCGGTGCGCTGGCAGACCTCGTCGAGGACGCCGTCAACCAGGGCGCAGAACTCAAGACCGGCGGCAGCAGAATCGGTTCCAGGGGCTATTTCTTCCAGCCGACCGTACTGGCCAATGTGCCCGATTCTGCGCGGGTCATGCAGGAAGAACCCTTTGGCCCGCTGGCGATCATCAATCCTGTCGCCAGCCTCGACGAAGCGATCCGCAAGGCGAATGCCGTGCCCTACGGCCTGGCAGCGTACGGCTTCACCAACCGGGCGGACTACGTGGATCGCATGATCGAGGAGATCGAGGCCGGCAACGTATCGATCAATACACTGGAGGCCTCGCTACCGGAAACGCCCTTCGGCGGAGTGAAGTCCAGCGGCTACGGACGTGAAGGCGGCACGGAAGGACTGCACAACTACATGGTTACGAAGAACATCTCGCACAGCCTGACTATCGTGTAGCAACCTCGACGGCCAGCTCATGAAGCCGGTCCATGACGTATTGTCTGTCCCAGTCGTCCTCGATGTTCGGCAGCGCCATGATGATTTCCATTACCCGGTTCTGCTCGTCGCCAATGCGCAGCGCTTCGGCGTAGGGGATGTCGGGTGAGAACGTGACCAGCGAGTACAGCGGCGTCCACAACTCCGGGAAGCGTGCACTGAACTTTGCCTCGATCATCTTGCGAAGCTGAAACAGCCTGTCGCCGGACAAGTCGCTCATCTCGACGAAGTTCCGCTTGGAGAGCTCGGCGATAGCGTCACCGTTCGGCTTGCGCGCTTTCTCGTAGGCCGGGAAGATCGCATCCCAGTCGTGATCGCAGGACGCGATCAGTCGATTCAACTCGGCGCAGTCCTCGAACCCGCAATTCATGCCCTGACCATAGAACGGCACGATCGCGTGCGCTGCATCGCCGATGAGCCCGACCTTCCGGTTGAACGACCAGGGGAAGACCTGCACCAGGAACAAAGGCGACGCCGTCTTCTCGAGAAAGGTGCCGACAGGATCTTCCAGGTAGTCCATTGCGTCTGCAAAATTCGATGCAAAGAACGCCTGCACGGCAGCACTTTCCTGCAAGGACTCAAACGAGGGGTCTCCCGAGAAATTCAGGAACAAGGTGCAGGTAAACGTGCCGTCCGCGTTCGGCAGTGCGATCAGCATGAAGTCCTTGCGCGGCCAGATATGCAGCGCGTTCTTCTCCAGCTTGTGAGAACCGTCGGGGTTCGCGGGAATAGTTAGCTCGATGTAGCTCTGCGGCATGTACGTCTGGCTGTAACTGAAGCGGGGCAGGTTGTGCGCAAGACGCCGCACCTTTGAATGTGCACCATCGGCGCCGAACAGATAGTCGGCATCGACAACCAGCTCACGCGCGTCCTGCCTCCGGAATACGGCACTCGCGGTCTTGAAGTCGACGTCCACCAGGCGGTGTTCGAAATGCGTCGCGATGTTCGGTTCTGCATCTGCGATGTCCAGTAACTGCTCGTTGATACCACCTCGTGAGACCGACCAGATCGCGTCCCCTTCCCTGCCATACGGCAACGCGCTGAGATTGCCATCCAGGCCGTGGATGGCACGGTGATACATCGGTATGGCCTGTGCCTTCGCATCCGAGCTGATGCCGATCTGCTCCAGCGAGTGCCAACCGCGGTCGGACAGGGCGATGTTGATCGACCTGCCCTGGTAGATGCTGGTCACCCGTGAATCCGGGCGCCCCTCGTACAGGCCGACGTCGTACCCGTGCCGGCCGAGCACGATCGCGAGGAGGGAACCCACCGGGCCGCCACCCGCCACCGTGAACCTGCCACGACTCATTGGGCCCGTCCCGCGGCCAGCAATTCGCGCAATACCCGGCCAAACGTGAACACGTCCTCGAAAGAGTTATAAAGCGGCACCGGTGCCATGCGAATGACACAGGGCTCTCGGAAGTCGACGATCACACCCGCGGCAACCAGGTCGTCGAACAGTTTGCGCTCGCGCCCGGCGACATCCATCGAGATCTGGCAGCCCCGATCGCAGGCGTCCCGCGGCGTGATCACACTGATCCTGGCATCGGGGAACGCTCCTGCGATTTCGTCGATCGTGTACTCGAGATAACCCGTCAGGCGTTCGCTCTTCGCACGCAATGCCGGCATGCCTGCTTCCGCGAATATCGCCAGGGACGCTTTCATAGCCGCCATGCCGAGAACGGGGACGTTGCTTAGCTGCCAGCCTTCGGCCCCCTCCATTGGCTGAAATCCATGCTTCATCTGGAAACGTGTCTTCTTGTCATGGCCCCACCAGCCGCCAAATCGCGGCAGGTCGAAACTGCGGCCATGACGTTCGTGCACGAAGATGCCCCCGACGTTGCCCGGGCTCGAATTCAGGTACTTGTAGGAGCACCATGCCGCGAAGTCCACGTCCCACTCGTGCAGGGACAAGAGTACGTTGCCTGCCGCGTGAGCCAGGTCGAAACCGGCGACAGCGCCGACGGCATGGGCCGCCGCGGTGAGGCGCGGCATGTTGAACAACTGGCCGGTGAAGAAATTCACACCACCGAAGAAGACCAGCGCGAGCTCATCGGCGTTGGCCTCGATCGCCTCCAGGATATCCGCCTCCCGGACCAGGGTCTCGCCGTCCCTGGGCGCCACCTCGACGATGGCGTCCTCGGGCTCGAAGCCGTGGAACTTCGCCTGGGTCTCCAGCAGGTATCGATCCGAGGGAAACATCTTTGCCTCGCTGATGATCTTGTAGCGGGTCTTCGTCGGACGATAGAAGGACACGAACAACAGGTGAATATTGGTCGTCAGCGAATTCATGCAGACCACCTCGGACTCTTTCGCGCCGACGATTCCGGCCATCGCCGGCGTCAGGAGTTCGTGGTAGCTGTACCAGGGGTTGGTCGAGTGAAAATGCCCTTCGACGCCGTACTTCGCCCACTCGTCGAGCTCCAGCTCAACGGCCGCCTTCACGGTCCTCGGCTGCAGCCCGAGCGAATGCCCCGTGAAGTAGACGAGCTCCGGCGTGCCCAGCGACGGAAAAAGAAAGCGGTCGCGATAAGCCCGGAGCGGGTCCGCCGCATCCTGGGCCCTGGCGAACTCGAGCGTTGCTGCGTAGTGCATGTCAGTCGTCTGCTGCAGGGATCGCCGCCCAGCCCGTGGGTGGCTCCTTGCCGGGGTGCAGGGCGCCGCAGACCGGACAGGTGCGCGCAGACTCATCGGCATAGAACGACTCGTACAGCCGTGGCAGGTCGTCGACGATCGATTGCAGCAGCACTTCTACCCGGTGCACGAGATTGCCGCAATCGAAGCAATACCACTCGAAGGCGTCCTTCAGCCCGTCCGGGCGCTTGGGCTCGATAACCAGCCCGACGCTCCCGGCCATGGGGCGCTGCGGCGAGTGACGGACGTGCTTGGGCAGCAAGAACACGTCACCTTCCCGGACTACCACATCGTAGAATTCGCCGTCGTCGAAGATCTTCAGCACCATGTCGCCTTCGAGCTGGTAGAAAAACTCCTCGACCGGGTCGTCATGGAAGTCGGTGCGCTGGTTCGGACCACCGACGACAAAAGCCATCATGTCGGCATCCTCCCAGATCTGCTTGTTGCCCACTGGCGGTTTCAGGAGGTGCCGGTGTTTGTCGATCCATTCCTGGAAGTTGAAAGCAGCCAGTTTTGCCATCGTCGCCTGAACCTCGTTTGCGCATGCACGTGTTGGCTGCGGATTATCTCAGATTACGATTGGCGAAGCAGGATTCAGGATCTCGCGCACAACGCTCATGGCCGTGATCGCCGACGAGCGAGGATTGCCGGGCAGCGAATCGCCGTCGATCCGGAATTCGAGACGGCCAAAATCGCCCTCGGCAACGATTTCGTGAATGTTGCGCGCCACGGCGGGGTCCGCGATGAGCTCGACGACAGTATCGTCAAAGCCGATGCCGGCCAGCGCCACCGATGCAGCCACGTTGGCGTTCCTGGGATATTGGAGCGCGGCGTTTCGGGCGCTGCCGCTGTAATGCACGGTTGCCTCGGCCAGCGAGTCTAGATCGAGCTTGGACTCGGCAGGAGAGCCACGCCATCCCTGCGGTGGCTTGCGGCCCCGATAGGTCACGCGCTGCAGCGCGCCAATGCTCGCCGCCGACAGTGCATCCAGGGCGCCGATTGCGCCCGAGGCGATGCGCAACTGCGAGCCGCCAAGCCGCGCCGCGGCCGCGAGCCTGTCGTAGAGCACCGCGTCGGCCAACGCACCGGAGGACACAGACACGAGATCAATTCCGCGAGAGAGCAGTGCTGCACCGTGCTGGCGCAGGGCCGCGTGGCCTGCGCAATCGACCGCGAGATCAACCCGCATGGCAATCTCGTCGACGTTACCTACAACATCGACGGCCTCGCCGAACGCGGCGCGCGTTCGCGCGTCGCCACCGGGGCCCGCAATGGCTACAGCGATGTCGACGTCGGGGTGGCCGGCGAGGTATCCGGCGACCGCCTGGCCAATGGCGCCGCTGCCGATCATTGCAATGGTCTGCATTCGGGGGCTCCTGCGCTACAACTGCACTTGGACGGTCTGTAATGCGTTCGCCGGGATGACGATCTCCGCATGCTGGGCACCAATTTGCAGCGCGTAACGGATCGGCTCCCTGGTCGTGTTCAACAACTGGACACTCAGCAGGTCGGCGTCGTTTATCGTCGCACTCGCGTGCAGCGCGTCATCATCGAGGCCTTCGAGATGCTTGTCCGCCTGCACGGCTTTGTCGCCGGGCCGGATCGTCCGGCTGAACTGCGCGAGAACATGATAGATCGGCGTGTAGTAAACCTGGCCGGAATCCACGTCGATCATGATCGGCGCTCCACAGAAATTGCCGACATGATTCGGCCCGCCATTGCGATCCAGGACAACGTTCCAGTCGATCCAACCCGCCACCCAATGATTCAGGCTGACAATGATGTTTCTCGCATAGCGATGAACGGGCGTATAAACCGGGTGATCCTCAGGGCTTGGCGCCCAGGTCGCCGTGTATGCCCAGTCTGTGGCATTGTCGTTCCACCAGAAGGCATCGTTGTCGAACCAGCCTGTTTCCTCGAATCGCTCCGGATCCAGTACACCGCCGGGTGCCGGCTTGCCCAGATCGTCAATCGTGCCCTCCGTGTGAAAAATCGGAAAAGACGGAAACTTTTCGTGCACCCTGTCGAATACATCCTCATGAACCTTGTAGGTGCTGGAGTACCAATGCACCGCGGCGCCGTAAACAAACGCTGCAGTTTCCGGATCGCCGAAGATCGTGTCGGTCCACTCCTCCAGGCCATCGCGATTCTGATCGTATATCAATACTTTGACATTACCGTTGCCAGTCGCTTGTAGCGTCGGCCCGAGATGATTCCGGATGAATTCGTTTTGCGATTCGGGCGTGAAGTGCATGCTCTCCCAGTTTCCGCTGTTGCCATGCGGCTCGTTAACCGGTGTCACGGCCCAGATATCAACGCCCTCTGCGCGATAGGCAAGCAGGTACTTCGCGATGTAGTCGGCGTAGGTCTGGACGTATTCCGGCTTCAAGGCACCACCGGTGCCCTGGTAGTGGTTCTCCGGCGTTCCGGGAATGTACCAATCCTCGATATCCTTCATCCATGGCGGTGCCGTCCAGGCCGACGCAACGATTCCCAGCTTGCTGTCGGTCTGGCCGCTCTTTATGGCAAGGGCTTCCCTGATCATGGGCAGCAGATCGAAACGCTCGTCCCTGATTCCCGGGTAGTCGGTCGCCTCGAAACCGTCCCGATCCGGCAAGATGCTGAAGTGCTGCAGCGCATGGTCATTCTCCGCTTCGGCATACGAATACTTGCCTTGCACGGAAAAATCGGTTGAGCCAATAGGCGTTCGCGCCAGCGAAAAATTGGCGCCATCCTCGCCGTAGATCTTCTCCATCACCTCAGACCGCCGTGCGGCATCAAGATGGGCAAGAACGAAAGCCGAGGACTCGGTAAAGGACGACCCGATACCGAGTATGGTCTGCTTAACCACGTCTGGTTGGATGACGATTCCTGTCCCGCTCCCGGCACCGTCGCGA
>JAOUNK010000319.1 GCA_029881015.1 Gammaproteobacteria bacterium
CGAAAGTCGTTCTGCTTGAGCCATAACGCGAGGTTCACCATGTCCTCGTCGGTCGTGCCCGGATGCGCCGCGATGAAGTACGGTATCAGGTACTGTTCCTTGCCGGCCTCTTTCGAAAACTGTTCGAACATTTTCTTGAATGCGTCGTAGGTGCCGATGCCGGGCTTCATCATCTTGTCGAGGGGGCCGCTCTCGGTGTGCTCGGGTGCAATCTTCAGGTAGCCACCGACGTGATGGGTCACCAGCTCCCTGACGTACTCGGGGTCTTTGACGGCAAGATCATAGCGAAGGCCAGATGCGATCAGCACCTTCTTCACGCCGGGAAGCGCGCGTGCCTTCCGGTACAGGCCGGTCAGGGCGGAGTGATCGGTATTCAGGTTGCTGCAAACACCCGGGAACACGCAGCTTGGGCGCCGGCATGCGGACTCGATCTCGCGGCTCTTGCAGGCGAGCCGGTACATGTTCGCGGTTGGCCCGCCGAGGTCAGAGATGACGCCCGTGAAGCCGGGCACGGTATCGCGGATCTTCTCGATCTCCTCGAGAACCGATTCCTCGGACCGGTTCTGGATGATGCGACCTTCGTGTTCGGTAATGGAGCAGAACGTGCAGCCACCGAAACAGCCACGCATGATGTTGACGGAGAAGCGGATCATCTCGTAGGCGGGGATTCGCGCATCGCCGTAGGCGCTGTGAGGCACGCGCGTAAAGGGCATGCCGAACACGTAGTCCATTTCCTCGGTCGTGAGCGGCTCGGCCGGTGGGTTCAGCCACAGGTCCCGATCGCCGTGAGCCTGTACCAGTGCCCGTGCGTTGCCAGGGTTGGTTTCGAGGTGCAATACACGATTCGCATGCGCGTACAGCACGGCGTCGTTGCGGACTTTCTCGAAGGACGGCAGCCGGATGACCGTGCGGTCGCGATTGCGTTTTGCATCGGGAACGAAGCGCAGCACGTTTGCAGCCTCGAGTGGCTCCTCCGGTTGCGTCTCGCAGGCGCCGCGTTCCCGGGTGTTCACATAGGGGCTGACGATCTGGTCGATGCGGCCGGGCCGGTCGATCCGTGTTGAATCGATCTCCCACCAGCCGTCGAGCGTGTCGTTGCGCAGGAATGCCGTGCCGCGCACGTTCGTGATGTCGCTGACCTGCTCGCCGCGCGCGATGCGATGTGACAGCTCAACGATGGCGCGTTCCGCGTTGCCGTACACCAGGATATCGGCGCCGGCATCGAGCAGGATCGAGCGTCGTACGCAGTCTTGCCAGTAGTCGAAATGGGCGACGCGGCGCAACGATGCCTCGATGCCGCCGAGCACCACCGGCACGTCCTTGTACGCTTCCTTGCAGCGCTGCGAGTAAACGAGGGAGCACCGGTCCGGGCGCTTGCCGCCGACACCGTGCGGGGTGTACGCATCGTCGTTCCTGACCTTCTTGTCCGCCGTATAGCGGTTGATCATCGAGTCCATGTTGCCGGCGGCAACGCCAAAGTACAGGTTCGGCCGGCCGAGTTGCTCGAAGGCGTCTTTGGAATGCCAGTCCGGTTGCGCGATGATACCGACGCGAAAGCCGTTGGCCTCGAGCAGCCGGCCGATAATCGCCATGCCGAAAGAGGGATGGTCGACATAGGCATCGCCCGTGACAATGATGATGTCGCAGGAGTCCCAGCCAAGCGCATCCATCTCGGCGCGCGACATGGGCAACTCGGGCGCCGTGCCGAAGCACTCAGCCCAGTAGTTGTTGTAGTCGTATAAAGCGGTGGTTGGCGCGGGCATCGGCTATGGTCGCGCGGTGTACGCGGCCAGCGCGCCGACGCCGAGCAGGGCCCAGCCAGCCCAGGAAATCGATCCCAGTGTCAGCATGAGCGCCCCCGTGACGACGCAGGTCGCGGCCGTCGTCAGCCAGTAGCGCTGGCGTCGCTGTTCATCCAGTTGCTGGCGGATCTCCTTAAGTTCCGGCGACTGCAGATTAAAGCGAATGCGGCCCTCCGCGACCTGTTCGCCGAGGTGATTCAGGATTGCGGGAAGTTCGCGCAATGCGTCGCGCAGTTGTGGCAGGTTCTCGCGCATGTCCTGCAGCATCGCGCGCCCGCCGACCTGCTCGCTCATCCACTTCTTGAGGACCGGGTGCGCAGTCTTCCAAAGGTCGAGTTGCGGATAGAGCTGGCGCCCGAGACCTTCGATGTTGAACAGGGTCTTGTGCAGCAGGATCATCTGCGGCTGGATCTCGACATCGAATCGCTGGGCTACGCGGAACAGGCGCATCAGTACCTGGGCAAACGAAATTTCGGACAGCGGCTTATTGAAGATCGGCTCGCACACGGTGCGCACCGCTGCCTCGAGCTGGTCGACCCGTGTCCCCGGCGGTACCCACCCGGAGTCCAGGTGCAGTTTCGCGATGCGATGGTAGTTGCGGTCGAAGAAGGCGAGGAAGTTCTCCGCGAGATAGCGCTGGTCATCAGGACTCAGGGTGCCGACGATGCCGAAGTCGACCGCTGCATACTTCGGCCGCTCCGGATCGTTGTGCAGCACGAAGATGTTGCCCGGGTGCATGTCGGCGTGGAAGAAGTTGTGGCGGAATACCTGCGTGAAGAAGATCTCCACGCCGTTCTCCGCGAGGACCTGGATATTGGTTCCGGCCTCGCGCAGCGTCTCCATGTCGCTGATCGGCGTGCCGAAGATGCGCTCCTGCACGAGCACATCGGGACGGCAATAGTCCCAGTAGACCTCGGGCACGTAGAGCTTGTCCGAACCCTGGAAGTTGCGCTTCAGTTGCGCGGCGTTAGCGGCTTCGCGCATCAGGTCGAGTTCATCGAGAATCGTGTGCTCGTATTCGTCCACCACCTCGAGCGGTTTCAGGCGCTTGCCGTGCTGCCAGTAACGGTCCGCCAGCCCCGCGATCATGCGCAACACGTCGAGATCGCGTTCGATCTGCTCCGTCACGCCCGGGCGCAGCACCTTGACGATGACTTCGGTACCCGCCTTCAGTCTCGCCGAATGAACCTGCGCGATCGATGCGGCGGCAAGCGGCTCGGTATCGAAGCGTTCGAACACATTGCCGACCGGCTCGCCATACGCCTCATCAATAATCGCGATAGCCTCTTCGGCCGGGAACGGCGGCACCGCATCCTGCAGCTTGGCGAGTTCGTCGGCGATATCGGGCGGCAGCAGGTCGCGCCGCGTCGAAATGGCCTGGCCGAACTTGACGAATATCGGGCCCAGCTCCTCCAGTGCGAGGCGGATGCGCTCGCCGATGGGTGCCGTGCTATCGCGCCGTCGCGGCGCAAGATAGAACAGGAAACGCAGCGGGCGTAGCAGGTGTGTTTCCTTGATGAACTCATCGAGTCCGTACTTAACGAGGACACGCTGGATCGCGAGCATACGGAAGATTGTGCGGCGGCGAGCCATGTCAATTGTGGTCCGCCAGCCTGTTGATACGCGCTTCAAGGCGTTCGACACTGTCGCGCAGCGTGTTCACATCCTTGGTGAAACGATCAACCTCGTAGCGACTGGGTGCGTCGCGACTCTCTTCCTGCAGGTACTCGCGAATGTTTGCGCCCATGGTCGAGCGCGCACTGCGGGTCCAGTTGCCGATGCCGCGTACGATTTCACCGAGGCGGTGCGCGGCAACATCGCCGACGACGCCTGAGAGTTCCTCCTCGAAATCAGGTTTGGCGTACTCGAGCAGTTGCTGGAAGTCATCGGCGAGGTGCGCGTCACCGGTCAGCTCCAGGGAGCCGTCTCGCAGCGCGCTGGCGCCGGGCTCGCCTGCCATGCGCGCCAAGGTGATAAGAGAGCCCGTGATCACGACGTCGGGCTCCGCATCGCACTCGGTCGTGAGCTCGAGGCAGTCGTCATGCGCGATGAACCAGGTGGCAAGCGACGTATTGCGAACGCGCACGGCGATAACCGAGCCATCGAGCTTTTTGCATAGCTCTCGCGCAGGGGTCGTCGCGCGAATGTTGCGGTTGAGCACACTGGCGACCGGGCGTAATGCGGCTTCGAGCGGGT
>JAOUNK010000320.1 GCA_029881015.1 Gammaproteobacteria bacterium
GACCGGCCGCTATCTCCGATGCTGTTTCTAGTAGGCGATAGCCGCGTTTCGGTACCGTCAGAATGAACTCTGGTTCGGATGTCGAATCGCCGAGCGCGCGTCGCAACTCTCCGATACACCGGGTCAAAGGCTCATCCGACTGTGCTCGTTCGCCCCAAACTTGTCGCAGTACCGCATCGCGCTCTACAACGTCGCCGGCCGCCTCGACCAGGCACAGCAACACGTCCATGCTTTTGGGTTGTACACGCCTTTCCTCGTCGCCACTGACAAGGCGACCTTGCAGCGGAAAGACCGTCCATTTTCCGAGCGTGAATCCGTTGCGCAGAGCCATACGCCAAACTGTACGCAACGGGCCAGATGATTGCCAAGCCCGGTGCAGGCTTACCTCACTCTGGCACTACCTTGCAGGGGCTTTGACCAGGTGGGCAGTTTCGATAGCCGGGTCCTCGACCTCGACAGGTTTCGCGGCTAACCCACGCCGACTGCGAACTATTTCGCGGGCGATCGCGAGGTCCCGCTTGAATCCCGTTGTGAACGTTGCCGGTAGCGGCGCGACGCCGTTCAGGTAATCTTCAATCGTAGGCTTCTTCATTGTGGGCTCCTTCGGCGGGTAAGGGTTGGGCAGGTTCTGCAGCGTTGGCTCGGGCTTCCGATGTCCAGTGCACTCGATTTAGCGCCTCATAAAGCTCGTCATGCTCGACCGACTCACGTCGAATGCGTGCGGCTGGACCGGGCGCGTGGTTCAACTCCCGCTCGAAAGCGGCGACTACCTGGCTCGTGTCCTGCGCCACCGGTTCGGTCGTCACAAGTGCCGCGCATGCAGCGAGTCCGGCAATCGCGAAGATGCCGGCGGGTGCAAGCATAGTTATGCGTTGTGTCATGTTTTGCTCCTCATGATCTGTTCATGTCCCGAACCAGGCAAGGTTCGGACTACGGAGCGGATAGTGACGATCTAGGGGGTTGGAGAACTGCGGAAAACGCTCTTTTTTTGCTCTTTTTTCGCGCCTACAGTGCTTTGCGGAGCAGGACCCAATTCTCACCGGCGTTTTCCCAGGAGCCCTTTACCATAGTGCGACTCGTGATTTCCTGATAACCGGACCGCATGTAGAGTTGACGAGCCCTGGGGTTGCCGTCGGAGACGATAAGGCTAAGTCCCCGACACCCTTCTTGCGCTGCGATTTCTTCAGCCACGGTCAACAGGCCTGTGCCATATCCTTTGCCGCGATGTTTCGGGTACGCCGCCAGCACGTTGATATACCACGTGCCGGGGACCAGGTCCTCCAATTGTTGCAGCGGCACGAACATTTCCGGTAGTTCGCGGTAGTCAACGGGTTCCGGAGCATCGGGCAACGGATAGCCGATCAATGCCGCCACAACGCTGTTGTCTTCTTCGTGCACAATCGTATTGCAGTAGGAGAAGCCACCACTCTTACGCTGTGCCCGTTGCCGGCCGACCTCCCAGGGCGATTCGCCCTCGCCGGCCATCTTGGTCCACAGGTGGAGCGGCAGGCCCTCGCCCGCGATATTCACGAGCTCTGCCATTGCCTCAGCATCCCGAGGTGTCGCGGCGCGATACGGTGAGCTGAGTATCTCTGTCGTCATGTCAGGCTGCCCGGCGTACATTTGCGGCGTCTCCTTTGTCGTCTTGCGGTTCCGACACATCGCGGAACATCAGCATCTCGATGATTCTCGCCGATGCGCCCTGGTAGAAACCGGTCTCCGTTTCGTAGGTTGTGGGGTTCTTGAACGTCCCGAACAGGATGTCGAAGATCGGCAGATCCGAGTAGTTGTATCTGTGCAGTCCCCTGCCGTGATGAATAGTGTGGCTTTCAGGACGCTGTACCAGGTAGCCGAGCCAATGCGGCGTCCTGATATTGGTGTGTTGAAAGATACCGAGAAACGTCGATGTAAACAGGAAGATCGTTACTGCTTGCGGACTCAGGCCGACAACCAGGGACAAGCTCAGACTACCCACGAGCGTAAATCCTGCGGCGTCGAGTGGGCTGAAGTAAAAGGCACCAAATGTGTCTATGCGCTCCGCACTGTGGTGCATCTGGTGAAACGACCGCCATAGCCAGTCTGTCCCGTGCATCGTGCGGTGCCAGGCATAGAGCAATGCTTCGTAGACAAGTAATCCAACGGCGGCACCCGCCAGCGCACCAAGACCGCTCAGATCGAAAACCTGATACTCGGCGAAGTAGCTGTCCCAGACTAGCGGCAAGTACGAAGCAAGATAGAAATACGCAACGAATGAGGCGAATGCACGCGGCAACCAGCCCCTGACCTTCGGCAGATTGCGCCCGGGTGCGATCGCCTCCCACAACATCAGTGCACCGTACAGCGCCAGGACCCCCAGCGAAACCGGGTCCAGCAGAATCTCAATTGGTGTAGGCATTTGTGCCCCCTCCAGAGTTTGTATTGTCGAAAATGTAGTCGTCATTGAACCGACCGGTTGGTCTGGAATATACTAGGGATCGGTACGCGGATGGTCTAGTGAACATGCGGTACTTTTTTCGAGGAATTTCACAACGATTCTTATGAACAATAACTTACCGACGATTTCGAAGCTTGCCTGGGGGCTCAAGCGCGTTGGTCAGATAAGAAACCATACGGTAGGTTCAGTAAATCTTCGCCAAGGGGTCGTCTAATGGGTGCGAAAGGTCAACAAACTCGCGAGAACATTCTCGCCTGCGCTGAAAGCATCATTCTTCAACGCGGCTATTCCGGCACCTCTATCGAGGACATCATTGGTGAAGCTGGGATAACCAAGGGCGGGTTCTTTTATCACTTTGACGGAAAACGTGATCTCGCCAAGAAGCTGATGCTGCGTTATCTGGAGCAGGACAAGGTCTTCTTTGACGCATTGCTTGAAAGAGCCTCAGATCTCACCGAAGACCCGCTGCAACAGCTGCTCATTTTCCTGAAGCTCATGGCCGAGGCTATGGCCGACCTTCCCGGAACGCATCCCGGATGTCTTGTCGCATCGTTTACTTATGAGTCGCAACAATTTGACGACGAGCTAAGAGACTTAAACAGACAAGGCGTGCTCGCATGGCGTCATTTGTTCATGGAACAACTTGAAAAGATCGTCGAGAAGCAATCACCAGGGATCGACAAGCCGTTAGAAGAACTCGCAGACATGCTAACTACCGTCATCGAAGGCGGGATCGTCATGTCAAAGGTGCTCGACGACCAGCACATCCTGCCAAACCAGCTTCTGCAATACCGAAACTACATCCGGTTGGTCTTTGGCGATGCCTAGATGCGAAACGTTGAAGCTACCCACACAACATGCGAGTTAGTA
This sequence comes from Gammaproteobacteria bacterium, assembly GCA_029881015.1. Taxonomy (GTDB): domain Bacteria; phylum Pseudomonadota; class Gammaproteobacteria; order Steroidobacterales; family Woeseiaceae; genus UBA1847. Next base: position 3,305 of record JAOUNK010000320.1, read on the forward strand.
AGACAGTCCACAATCATTCTTAACTTTTAACACGAAGTTGGGCCTTAACTTTTCCGTAGTTCTTGGTGCCCTGCCCTGTCCAGGAGGCGAGTAAGGGTCAGGAATGGCCAATGGCGTAGTCCGCTTCACCCCCAATACCAGCCGCTCGAGCGGCCGGTTTCGGGGTATCATGGAGTTCGGCTTTTGACCCATTGCAGCCGTTCGCGATATTCAGAAAATCTACGCTTGGTGAGGCTGATCTTGGTGAGCGATAACGACATTATTCTTTGCATTGTCCCAAGCTTAGTTGCCCAGTTACTTCGTGCTGAGCAGGATAAAGGTGCGCCGCTCACTGAGGATGAAGTACTGCAAATTCGTGATGAGTCAGACTGCATCGCGATGGATCCGCATGCGCATCGTGCTGTGGTTGAAGAGCGCGGTTACGAGGACATAGATCCAGAACGATGTTGGGACCAGTGGCAAGTGGTTCGTGAATCGTTTTAACGACCGGTACTGGCCGCACTGCGACGGTCGACCAGGTCGCGGCATGACTTCCGCTTTGCCCTCGAAAGCAGCCACCCAGTTATTTCGCGGTATAATTTCCGCCACTGACCCGAAGCGGACGTTCAGAACTCAGGTCGTTAGTGGCACAAGTGTTGTCACACTCATTACCAGAATCGCCAGTATTGAATAAGCT
>JAOUNK010000321.1 GCA_029881015.1 Gammaproteobacteria bacterium
ATATGCAACGACGCCCAGATCGTCGCTCGCTCCGGCGGCGAGATCTCGGCGTTGCCGAGATTGATGATGCCACCCATGCCGTACACCAGGACCTGCAGCAAGGCCACGAACAAAGCGGCGATCACGGCAGACCGCAACACGACGTGTTCGCTGCGCGCCATCTGGTGACGGCTGGATTGCCAGGGGCTGACCATGTAGACGAGCATCCAGCTGATGTCAATGACGATTGCCCAGATCAGGTAGTCCGTGGCGGTTGGCCAGTCTGTCCCGGGACCAATCATGCCGTGCCAGGACAACAGCTCTTTCTTCTGCTCGACCGCGACCAGGTCTCCGACAATCGTCGGGACGCCACCCAGATCGCCAACAAGAAAGATGACAGCGGCGGCGCTGGCAACCGTAAACAGCAGAAACATGAGTGTGTCCGTCAGGATGACACCGCGCGAGCCGGAGTACATCGTAAACAGCGTGTAACTCAGCCATGCAGCTACCAGGCCCTGGACGTAGTTCAGGTCCGTCAGTTCAGCGAGCAGGATAGCCGCCCCCTGCGTGACTGCAAGAAGGTAGCCGCCAAGTGCCAGCACGATGGTGATACCCGCGAGCACCTGGATTCGCTTGCTGTTGAAGCGCTGCCCGAAGAACTCGGCCAACGTGTTCGTGCGGCTGCGCCGAAGGTACCGCCCGAAGAAAAGTGCACCGAGCACATAGCCAACTGCTGCGCCCTGTGGGAAGAGGACGTACGGGCCCGCTTGCGTGTCATAGGCAAAGCCGGCTTCGCCGAGAAACATCGTGGAACTCATGACGCTTGCCACAAGCGTACCGACGATCAGCAGTGTCGGTGCCCTGCGCCCCGCTACATAGTAGTCGTCGAGATTCCTGACGCCGCGACCGGCGTAGTTACCGATCGCGATATAGACAAGGATGCTGACCGCGATCGCGGTCGTATAGATATCCATCAGCCGGGCGAACGGGCCGATCGGGCCGGAGTTCCATACACGTCAACCTCGACCCACCGTGTCAGTATGGTCACAACCCGCTCCGGCTTGTATAAGAAAGACTAACGGGAATTATATACTCGGTCTGGCCAATGCGGATGAGTTCACAACAACACACCGGCTCGTATTACGCGGCCACTGTCAACGAAGTCACCGACTTCGCGCCCCTGCGTGGCGACCGAACCGCCGATGTGTGTGTCGTTGGCGCGGGATTTACGGGGATTTCGACCGCGTTGCACCTTGCCGAACGCGGCTACGACGTGCATGTCGTCGAGGCAAACAAGGTCGGTTGGGGAGCGTCGGGTCGAAACGGCGGCCAGATGATCGGTGGCATTGCCGGCGAACGTCATATCGCGAGGCATTATGGCCGCGACATCGAGGAGTTGTTCGGTGAGTTACGCTGGGCTGGCCACGAGATAATCCGGGAGCGTGTCGCCACTTACGGTATCGACTGCGACCTGAAGTACGGCTATGTCGACGTGGCAATCAAGAAGCGCCACATGCAGGACATCCGGCACGATTACGACCGGCTGAAAAAGGCCGACTTTCCGCACGAGGTGCGTATTCTGTCGCACGAAGAGACAAAGGCGGCAACGGGAACGAACGCCTACATTGGCGCTCTTCTCAATATGGGCAACGGCCACTTGCATCCTCTGAACCTCTGCATCGGCGAAGCCAACGCCGCGGTTGCCCGCGGCGCCACGATCTACGAAAGCTCACCGGTTGTCGAAATTCAGCGTGGCAGCAAGGCCAGGGTGGTCACGAAAGACGGCTCTGTTTCTGCGGACGCGGTGGTCCTTGCCGGCAATGCGTATCACTATCTGGAACGCAAGCTGCGCGGCATCCTGTTTCCGGTCAACAGCTTTATTGTCGCCACTGAGCCGTTGTCGGCCGAGATCGTTGCCGAAATCAACCCGCATGATCTCGCGATCTGCGACCCGAATTTCGTCCTGGAATACTACCGCCTGAGTGCGGACAAGCGCTTGCTGTTCGGCGGGCGTCTCAATTACTTCGGTGATGATCCGCGGGTCATCGAAGCCAGGCACCGGCGCAAGATTGCGAGGCACTATCCACAGTTGGCGAATGTGAAGATCGACTATGCCTGGGGCGGCAGGATCGGCGTCCCGGTCAACCGCGTGCCGCAGCTCGGCAAGCTTGCGTCGAATATTTTCTATTGCCAGGGGTACTCGGGGCACGGCGTCAACGTGACGCACCTGGCCGGCCAGATCATGGCAGACGCGATCGGTGGCACACTGGAGCGCTTCGACCTCTTCGCCAACGTCAAACCCTTCGTTGTGCCGTTCGCGCACACGCTCAGTACGCCGATGGTGGCGCTCGGCGTTCTCTACTACCGGCTCAAAGACCGCCTGTGAAGAACGAAAACCAGAAACAGGAACATACGAACTCCTACTACGCCGCTACGGTCAACGAGGCAACCAACTACCCGGTGCTCGAGGGCGCCCGGTCAGCGGACGTGTGCGTCGTCGGGGCCGGCTTCACGGGCGTCGCAACCGCCCTCACCCTCGCCGAACGAGGCTTTTCCGTGGCGCTGGTCGAGGCCAACCGGGTAGGCTGGGGTGCCTCCGGGAGAAATGGCGGCCAGCTTATCAACGGCATCAGCGGCCTCGCCAGAATCGCGAAGCGCCGCGGCAGCGGCTACGACGCAATGCTCTGGGAGCTGAAGTGGCGCGGCAACGATATCATCCATGAGCGCGTGGCGAAGTACGGTATCGAGTGCGACCTGAAGAGCGGCTTTGTCGAGGTCGCCACGAAGCCACGTCACACCGCCTGTTTCGATGATCTTGTTGCCGAACGTGAGCGGCACGACTTCCCATTCCGCTATGAAGTCTGGGACCGCGAAACCACACGACTCAACCTGGGTACCAATGCCTTTCACGGTGGCTTCGTTTGCTACCGCGACGGGCACCTGCATCCGTTAAACCTGTGCATCGGTCAAGCCCGCGCGGCGCACACACTGGGCGTGCAGGTCTTCGAACAGTCGCCGGTCACGGGCCTTGAGCACGGCGCTCGTCCGAGAGTCAGAACGGCATCGGGGTATGTCGACGCCGACACCGTCGTTCTGGCCGGCAATGCATACGGCCTGTTCGAGCCAAAGCACCTGTCGAATCTCGTCTTTCCTGCAGGCAGCTATGTCATCGCGACAGAACCCTTGTCCGACGCCGTCGCAAACGAGATCAATCCCAGGGACGTTGCCGTGTGCGACACCAACGAGGTCGTTGACTACTACCGACTGTCCGCCGATAAGCGACTCCTCTACGGCGGCGCGTGCAACTACTCCGGCAGGGATCCTGCCAGCATCAAGTCGTTCATACGGCCGCGCATGCTCAAGATCTATCCGCAGTTGCAGGATGTGCGCATCGATTTCGAATGGGGCGGCAAGATCGGGATTGTCCTGAACCGCATTCCGGCCGTGGGTCGCATCAATGGCAATGTGTATTATTGTCAGGGCTACTCGGGTCACGGCGTCAATGCGACGCATGTCATGGGCGAAATCATGGCCGACGCGATTGGTGGCACAATGGAGCGGTATGACCTGTTCGCCGATATCGGACACTTCCGGATACCTGGCTCACAATGGCTAGGTAACCAGCTCATCGCGCTCGGCATGCTGTACTACAAGATAAAAGACAGGCTCTGACAGGCCTGCCCGGGGAATCGCACACCAGATGACCGACGAACACGCCCACCTGAGGCACCACCGCACCGTGTTCGACGGCTGGAAGTCGATCTCCATCGCGTTGTACATGTCGCTGGTGGGCTACGGAGTGCTGGTGGGCGTGCCGGTTATCAGTACGGCATGGGTCAACCTTCTGGGGTTTTCGGAGGTGCAGGTCGGGCGCGTCGCGGGCGCGGACCTGGGTGGACTCGCCATCGGCGCGATCCTGACGGCCCTTGTCGTCGCTACCGTCAATCGGCGTTATCTGGTGCTGCTCTCGGTGGCGATTGCCGTAGGC
>JAOUNK010000322.1 GCA_029881015.1 Gammaproteobacteria bacterium
ACCCTTGACTTCACCTCCGTGCTTCTCAGCCATCACCTTCGTCAGTGCCGCCGTCAGCGTCGTCTTGCCGTGGTCAACGTGACCAATCGTGCCAACGTTAACGTGGGGTTTTGTTCTCTCAAATTTCTCTTTTGACATGTCCCTAATCTCGTGATTTAAGGTTTACGATTTTTCGTTTCGCGGCAATTGCCGATCCTGCATTAACCTGGAGCCCACACCCGGATTTGAACCGGGGACCTCTTCCTTACCAAGGAAGTGCTCTGCCCCTGAGCTATGTGGGCAAACTCTTAAGGCCGACGCACATCCTTCCAATTTGGAGCGGGTGATGGGAATCGAACCCACATCATCAGCTTGGAAGGCTGAGGTTCTACCGTTGAACTACACCCGCCTTTTCGTAAATCGCACCCCCTTATATTAAGGAGTGACGCCCTACTGTTCTTTCGCCTCGCGCCAAACACGATCGATGAAGGCACAACTTCCGCTTTTGTCGGGCGTGCAAAAATCCTGACAGTCTGTTCGCATTAACCGTCCGGATTTCTTCATTCATATACTGTGTCGTCGCGCTGCCGGGCCATTCCGAAACCAATCAGACGACCCACCATCTGGTGGAGGGGGTAGGATTCGAACCTACGTAGGCTTAGCCAGCAGATTTACAGTCTGCCCTCGTTGACCGCTTGAGTACCCCTCCGGTACGCAAGCCGGGCATTTTCTATCTACGCTGCCCTAGTGTCAACAGCTAAACGATTGTTTGTCGATGTATTGACCGGGAGGGGATTGTACCTGAATCCATTGCCACATGGGCCTTTCCGAAGAATTCAGGCGCTCCTGGCCCAGTGCCAGGGTTCATAGATGAATCCACCGGGATTGTCGCGGGGATACGACATGGAAAACCCGTACCGAGCCGCGTGGCGCTCAAGCCATTGAAAGGCTTGCGACGCCTCGAATTCTTCAGTCAGGGGCCTCGACCCCGGCGAGGCGATATCGACCGCCCGGCCGGTGTGATGCTCGCTAAAGCCCGGTGCCGCGTTGACCCTCAATATGTCGCTAACTAACTGACCTGCATTGATTTTCTTGCGAATAAGGCGTGCCTGGTAGTCGATACTCCGGAATCCGGAGACGATCAGGAGAAGCACACCGTCTGCCGCTGCCGCTGCCTGCATGTCGGCCCAACTCTGCGCCGTGGCAGGCGTCAGGCGCTGCATCCGGCCGACGAGATTGGGTCCGACCTCCACGAGGTCGGTGGCCTCCTCGAACACGGGCCGGGTGCCATCCTGCCCGTAATTGGCGGGAATGCCGAGTTCTTCGTGAAGTTCGCGTAGCATATGCGCGATTGTCCCACAGTAGCGCAGGAATGAAAGACGACGACATCTACAGGAACGAGGATGGCTCGGAACCTTTTCGCTTCAACGAGAAAGTGGCCCGGGTGTTCCCCGACATGCTCCGGCGGTCGATCCCGGGCTACGCCGCTTCGATCGAGGGAATCGGCTCGCTCGCGGCACGCTTCGTGCGCGCAGGTACAACCTGCTATGACCTGGGCTGTTCCCTCGGCGCCGCAACCATTGCCATGCGTCACGGTATCCGTGAGCCCTGTTGCCGTGTCGTGGCCATCGATTCGTCCCCGGCGATGATCGAACGCTGTCGCGAGCTGATCAGGGAGGACGACGAGCTCAACGGCCCCGAAACCGAGGTTGACGTGGCCCAGCATGATGTCCGGGAGGTACAAATCAGCAACGCGTCGATGGTCGTCATGAATTACACCCTGCAATTCATAGACCCGGGGGATCGCGACGCGCTGATCCGGCGGATATTCGCAGGTCTCAACGAAGGCGGCCTGCTGGTCCTGTCCGAGAAGGTGGTCGACGAAGACGATCACATGGAGTCCCTGCTGGTAGACCTCCACCATGAGCACAAGCGCCGCAATCACTACAGCGCTCTTGAAATTGCACGTAAGCGGGCTGCGCTCGAAAATGTACTGGTCCCCGAGTCCGTCGCGGCCCACCGCGAAAGGCTGCAGAAAGCCGGTTTTTCGCATGCCGCCGTGTGGCTGCGGTACTTCAACTTCGTATCGATCATCGCCATTCGCTAGCTATGTTTGATTTCACTGCCCTCGCCGCTCGCCTGACCAGCCTCGGCCTTGACCACTGGAACGAGGAACTCGGCCCCCTGTTGCGGGCGCGCCTCTCTGGTGAGACCCATGGTGACTGGCGGCGCTGGAACCAGGTCGTCGAAGACCTGCCGGGTCTGCGCGGCGACACGGAAAAGCTGCGCGAACGTCTCATGGGCCTGCATCCGTGGCGCAAGGGACCATGGCGACTGGATGACGTGGAAATCGATACGGAGTGGCGCAGCGACTGGAAATGGGCACGCATCAGGGATGCCATCGCCCCACTCGACGGACGCAATGTACTCGACGTCGGCTCGGGCAATGGCTACTACGCGCTGCAGATGCGCGACGCCGGCGCCGCGACCGTGATAGGGGTCGACCCGACGCTCCTGTTCGCCATGCAGTTTCTCGCGATTAACGTATTCAGGCAGGACCCGTCCGTGTTTATCCTGCCGTGCAGGCTCGAGGAGACACCGCCTGCCCGCAAGGTATTCGATACGACGTTTTCGATGGGCGTCCTGTATCACCAGCGCTCGCCAATCGATCACCTGGACCGCCTGCAAGCCACGCTGCGGGCAGGCGGGCAGCTGGTGCTCGAGACCCTCTACGTTCCCGGCCAGGCGTCTTATGCCTGCACACCCGGCGATCGCTATGCCCGCATGCGCAACGTCTGGCTGCTGCCGACGCTCGCGGAACTGACGACATGGCTGCGCCGCACGGGGTACAGCGACATCGAGATCGTGGACACCACCGTGACCACCACCGACGAGCAACGCAGTACCGAATGGATGACCTTCGAATCGCTGGCCGAGGCACTCGACCCTGACGACCCGACGAGAACGGTCGAGGGATGGCCCGCCCCGCATCGCGTGGTTGTTACGGCTACCGCAGCGTAGTAATTTCTGTACAAACAGAAACAACGGAAATATCGCCATGCACATGACACCGGCCGTTGAGAAGTACGTTCTCCATTGGGGAGAGATGGGTACGCGCTGGGGTACGAACCGAACCGTGGCCCAAATACAGGCCCTGCTATACCTGTCACCGGCGCCGCTGCGCGCCGACGAAATCGTGGAGCTCCTGTCGGTGGCGCGCTCGAACGTCAGCACCAGCATTCGCGAACTGCAGAGCTACGGGCTCGTGCGCATGACGCACGTCCTCGGCGACCGGCGCGACTACTTCGAGTCCCTGCACGATGTCTGGGAGTTGTTCCGCGTCATCATCGAGCAACGCAAGCAACGCGAACTCAATCCAACGCTTGCCATGTTGCGCGCCTGCGCGGACGAGATCGACCGCGAGGAAGAGACGGCGGCCATTACCAAGGAGCGGATTCGCAATATGCTGGCGTTTGTCGAGACAACCAGCAATTGGTACGAGGAGATCAGTGACATACCGACCAGCACGCTGACCAGGCTCATGCGTCTCGGCAAGCAGATCACGACGCTGGTCAGGAAGTAGGCGCGGGCGTACACCCCGGGACCACGGTCTCCGTCCCCGTCTCGGTTTCCCGCAGGAACCAGGTCGCGTCAGTTTCCCCGCCCGACGAAGGGCCGCCGTTTGCCGTATCCGCCGGCCGGTAAAAGTAGCCACCCTGCACGTACTGCGCTGTGTGCACCTCGCCGAAGACACACTCGCTGTGCCGGTAGGTGCCCTGCAGCAGGTAGCCTTCGCGCAACGCCGATGATGACTGCCAGGGTACGGAGGCCCCCGCCTCGACCCGCAGCAGCCAGGTCTTCGCGCCGGTCCCGGGGTCGCTGCGCAACTCCTTGCTAACGATGCCCGGTGTCGCGGTCGGCTGCCAATGCACGATGTCCGCATCGACGATGATCGGCGAGCGAATAACGGACTCCGGGTCGGTATCG
>JAOUNK010000323.1 GCA_029881015.1 Gammaproteobacteria bacterium
CCGCCGGTCACACTGATCGTGCCGCGTCGCAACAATGGGCCGATCATCAACATCAACATGGCGACCGGCGTTGCGCTCAGCGTTCAGTACACGGGTTTCAGTCCCACGCGTGAGTTCGACGCGTTCCGCAGCTTTAACTTCGCGAAGAATCTCAAGGACTTCACGGATGGCCTGCAGTTCTTCGATTTCGGCTCGCAGAATTTCTCGTACATGGATGTAAGGGGCAACATCGCGTATTTCACGAGCGCCGAGATGCCGATTCGTGAGGACCTGCAGGCCGGCTTTATCAACGGCCTGCCGCCATACCTGGTTCGCAACGGGCAGGGCGGCAATGAATGGCTGCCGGTGCAGAATCCGCAGCCGCACCAGGCCGTCCCGTATGAGATTCTGCCGTTCGACGAGATGCCAAAGCTCATCAACCCGGTTAGTGGTTATTTCATCAACGCCAACAACGACCCGACGGGGAACACGCGGGACAACAACGCGTTTAACGAGATGCGACCTGGTGGCGGTATCTTCTATCTCAACCCCGGGTACGCGATCGGTACCCGCGCTGGCCGCATCACCCAGGCATTCGAAGAACGGCTTGCCGCAGGCAACCTGAGCGTCAAGGACATGCAGGAAATCCAGGCCGACGTCATTCTGCTCGACGCGCAGGTTTTCACACCGCTTATTCTCCAGGCGTTCGAGAACGCGAGCGCGAACGGGGCCAATCCGTTGCTGGCTGCGCTGGCCGCCGATCCGCGCGTCGCAGAAGCGGTCAAGCGCCTGCATCGCTGGGACTTCTCGACACCAACCGGTGTGGAAGAGGGCTATGACGCCAGCGACAAGAACGGCCATCGCGACGCGCCTTCGACCGAGGAAGTCCAGCACAGTATTGCGGCGACGATCTATTCGGTCTGGCGCGGCCGGATGATTGCCAACACGATCGACCAGGTGGTGGACACGATTGGTTTACCGCGGCCGCCGAGCAGTCTCGCAATGACCGCCTTGCGCAACCTGTTCGATCAGTACGATACGCAACTCGGTTATGGCGCATCGGGGCTCAACTTCTTCAACGTGCCAGGCGTTGACGATCCTATGGCACGACGCGACATACTGGTCCTGAAGAGCGTGCAGGACGCCCTGAATCTCCTGGCCGGTACGCAGTTTGCAGATGCCTTCGGTGGTTCGACCGATCAGAACGATTATCGCTGGGGCCGTTTGCACCGCATCGTGCTGGATCATCCGCTCGGCCCACCGTTTGACACACCGCCGGCAGGCGGCGCGTTCCCGGCCTCATTCCCGGATCTCGCCGGGTTGTCGGTGGACGGTGGTTTCGGTGTCGTCGATGCCTCGAGTCACTCCGCACGCGCGGACAGCAGCAACGACTTCATGTTCGGCAGCGGCCCGTCACGCCGGTACGTGGGCGAATCGAGCCGGTCGCCAAGCGGCATCCGCGGATACACGGTATTGCCGGGCGGCGAAAGCGGCGTGCTGGGCAGCCCGCTGTACGCAAACATTCTTGGACGTTGGCTGACGAACGACTATTACGATATCCGTCAGCGCGTCAAAGATGTGAAGCAGAGTGCGGCCTCGAAACAGATGTTTGTGCCATCCCGGAAGCACGATGACGCTGATTCCGACTAAACGCTGGTTGTTTGCAAGCGAAGAAAGCCCCGCACTGCGGGGCTTTCTCGATAAGCGCTGACGGCTACACGGAGTTGAGGGCCGCGTGGCAAGCTCGTATAGACAGCGCTTCTAGTCACTGCTACCAATATTTCGAGGCGTTGGACCTCACCTTGGTTCAGGAGATTATGATGGACAGTATCGAGAGCCTGTTCGATAAGACGGTTGGCGAAATAGAACGCATGCTCAACTCGAAGACCGTGGTTGGCGACCCGATCGAGATTGAAGGCAATACCCTGATTCCGCTTGTAAACGTTGGCTTTGGTTTTGGTGTCGGCAGCGGGGAGGGTACCGAGCAGGAGAAAGGCAGTGGCCATGGCGGCGGCACGGGCGGCGGCGGCGGCGTAAAACCCGTGGCGCTCGTCGTTATCAACAGCGACGGAGTCCACGTCGAGACCATCAAGTCCGGTGCCGCGTCAGCCTTTGAGAAAGTCGCGGAAACCGTCGGCAAGGCGGCGGCCGCAAAGGCCGGGCAAGCCAAGCACTAATACGTTGCACGTGGCGTGCTCATAGGGACGGTCATATTCCTGTCGCTGATCGTCATCTTGCTGGCTTTGCCGGTGACGCTGACGTACCGGTGTTCCTGGAAGCACACGCTCTCAGTCTATCTCAGGCTGAACTGGGCGTTCGGGCTGGTTCGCGCCGACGTATCCCCCGATCTGGAGAATCCCGAAACGGGCCAACGTGCAGCGTCTGCAAGGAAGGCCGGCTGGTGGGGCAGGTCGGAAGGCAGCAAGCGCAACGTCATGGCCGCGATCCGGCAAGCGTCGTTTCGTCGACGGCTGCTGCGATTCGTGTCCGACCTGTGGTCGGCGATTCACAAGCAAGACGTGCGGCTGTGGATTCGTGCGGGCCTCGGCGATCCCGCCGACACGGGCCGGCTGTGGGCCGTGCTCGGACCGTTATCCGGCATGTTTTCGCGCCCCGGCGATATCAGCATCGCGATTGAACCCGATTTCCTCGACGCCACGCTCGAGGTCGACAGCAGCGGGACGGTGCGGGTGGTACCGCTGCAGATCATGGCCATCGCCCTCGGACTCCTGGTTTCGCCGGCGATGTGGCGCGGCTTCATGCTGATGCGGACGACGGGGTGAAGCATGACGAGCCTGCGCGCGCGAACCGTCTTCTCCGATGACATGGTCACGGTAACCGCTGTCGAGAAGCTGGCGTTGCGTAGCGAAGGGTTGAATCGCCGATGCTTCATAAGCGGCAGCCTGCAGCCAGTCGCCGTCATCGTGAAGACACCGGACAGAACCTACGCGCTCGACATGGCCGCGCAACCGCTTGACCTCGACCAGGTCGAGCTGCCGGCGGGCTTCGACCTGGAGTAGCCGGAGATCAGCAAGTGCGAGCAGCGCACTATGAACAAATTCGATACGACAACGAAAGACCGGAATGCGAGCTGTCTCGTCGGGCGAGGACTGACCAAGGTCTATCACACGGGCGAGATCGAGATCCACGCGCTGCGCGGAGCCGATTTCGAATTGCGCCCGGGCGAACTCATCGTGCTGCTCGGACCTTCCGGCAGCGGCAAGTCGACGCTCCTCAACATACTGGGCGGGCTCGACACGCCGACCTCCGGGGAACTCTATTTCGAGGATCACGACCTCACGCAGGCGGCGGAGCACGACCTGACGCTGTTCCGGCGCGAGCATGTCGGCTTCGTGTTTCAGTTCTACAACCTGATTCCGAGTCTGACGGCGCGGGAAAACGTGGCACTGGTCACGGAGATCGCCGCCTCGCCGATGCGACCCGAGGAGGCCCTGCGTATCGTCGGCCTCGAGGATCGCATGGACCATTTTCCGGCGCAGCTGTCGGGCGGCGAGCAGCAGCGCATCGCCATCGCGCGTGCCATCGCAAAGCAGCCCGAGATCCTGCTTTGCGACGAACCGACGGGCGCGCTCGACAGCAAGACAGGCATCCTCGTGCTGGAGGCTATAGAACGTGTGAACCACGAACTCGGCACGAGCACGGCGGTCATTACCCATAACTCGATCGTGGCGGGCATGGCGGATCGCGTTATCCACATTGCCGACGGTCGCATCGCCTCGATTGACGTGAACGCCGAGCGGCGGCCGGCGCGAGAGCTCTCATGGTGAGCCGATGCGTTCGCTGAGCCGAAAACTCCTGCGGGACCTGTGGCGCCTGCGCGGCCAGATCATTGCCGTGGCGATGGTTCTCGGGTCCGGCGTCGCGGTGCTTGTCATGTCGATGTCAACATACGTGGCGCTGAATGACACGACGGCAGCCTACTACGAACGCTACCGCTTCGCCGATGTGTTCGCGGGGGCGACC
>JAOUNK010000325.1 GCA_029881015.1 Gammaproteobacteria bacterium
ACTAGAAATGACATAAGAATGATCCCGTGGAGTTCCCTGAAGGTTCTGACCATCGATCCTGCAGCAGGTTCGGCATTACGGCAAGCCGTACACCGAAAAGGTTGAATCATCGTGACTCTGCCAGCACAATGCGCCGTCACCAAACCGGAGAGGTGGCAGAGCGGTTGAATGCACTGGTCTTGAAAACCAGCAAAGGTTAGTAGCCTTTCGTGGGTTCGAATCCCACCCTCTCCGCCAGTCATTTCATTGTCCGGAAGGAGCGTGACCTGCCATGCCCACCACGCTCGTTACGGGCTGCAACCGCGGCATCGGCCTGGAACTCGTCACCCAACTTCATGCCCGGGGGGACGCTGTTATCGGGGTTTGCCGGCATACCAGCGACGAGCTCGGCCAGCTTGGCATTCGGGTCATCGACGGCATCGATGTCGCCCGTGGCCCGTCAGTCGCAGCACTCAGTGACGCGGTCGGCGATGAGCCACTCGACATATTGATCAACAATGCCGGCATCCTGCGTAGCGACCGCTTCGGGGAACTTGACTACGCCGACATGCTCGAACAATACGAGGTCAATGCCCTGGGACCGCTACGCGTGACAGAAGCATTGGCGGACAACCTGCGCGCCGGCTCCAAGGTCGCCATCGTGACGAGCCGTGTCGGCTCCATCGAGGACAATGGGTCGGGCGGCAACTGGGGCTACCGGGCTTCAAAGACAGCGGTCAACATGCTGGGAAGGAACCTGGTGCACGAGATGCGTCCGCGGGGCATTGCCGTGGCATTGCTTCACCCGGGCCTTGTGGCGACGGACATGACCGGAAACCGTGGCATCACGGCGGAGGTCTCGGCACAGGGCCTGATCGCTCGTATTGACGAGCTGAACATGGAGAATACAGGCGGTTTCTGGCACGCCGAGGGCTACACCCTGCCCTGGTAGATGCTTGAATTCGGGCCGTAAGTCACGCGCTCATCGCCAGGTTTTTGCTAATATCCGTACACGATTGAACTTATTGGAGTCGCTCGCATGCAAGACAACTTGAACACCATGGCACCAGTGTCGGCCCTCTCTGTTGAGGATCGCTCGACATTCATCTGGAAGTGCTACGCGCACGTCGTCGGCGCGATCCTGGCCCTGGTGGCTATCGAAACCTACCTATTCAGTTCGGGCGCCGCTGCGCCAATTGCGAATGCCATGATGCAGAGCCCGATGGTTGTGCTGATCGGTTTCATCGCACTGAGCTGGGGTGCGGGTCATGTCGCGCACCGGCTTGAATCCACCATGGCGCAGTACGCTGCTTTCGGCGCGTTTGTCGTGTTGTGGGCCGTCATGTTCGTGCCCATCCTGGCGATCGCCATGATGATGGATGCCGAGCGCGGCGGTAACATGATCGAAAGCGCGGCCATTACCACGGTAGTTGGCTGCGCCGCCCTGATCGCCACGGTGATGATCACGCGCAAGGACTTCTCGTTCCTGCGCGGCGTCCTCGTCTGGGGGTTCTTTATCGCCATTGGCCTGATCGCCGCATCATGGGCCTTTGGCTGGAATCTCGGCACCTGGTTTTCGGTCGGCATGATCGCCTTCGCTGGTATTGCCGTCCTGTACGACACATCGAACATCATGCACCACTACCCGCAGGACAAGTATGTCGCCGCATCGATGGCGCTGTTTGCCTCCATTGCGATGATGTTCTATTACATCCTGAGATTGTTCATGAGCCGCGATTGACGCGTCACGAACCGCGCATGAAGAAAGGGGCCCGCAGGGCCCCTTTTTTTAGCTTGTCGATGCCTCGATGCGCTCGAGGCCACCCATGTAGGGCAGCAACGGCTCCGGAATACGGATGCTGCCGTCGGCTTCCTGGTAGTTCTCCATCACCGCGATCAACGCCCTGCCCGCTGCAACGCCAGAGCCGTTCAGTGTGTGCAGTAGCTCCGGTTTGCCCGTGTCGGGATTGCGCCGGCGCGCTTTCATACGCCGGGCCTGGTAATCGTTGTAGTTGCTGCAGGACGAAATCTCCCGGTATTTCTGCTGCCCGGGCAGCCAGACTTCGATGTCGTAGGTCTTCGCCGAGCCGAAACCGACATCCCCCGAGCACAGCATCACAACCCGATACGGCAGCCTGAGCTTCTGCAGGATGACCTCGGCATGCCCCGTGAGTTCCTCGAGCGCCTGCATGGACGCATCGGGCGCTACAAACTGCACGAGTTCGACCTTTTCGAACTGGTGTTGCCGAATCATGCCGCGCGTGTCCTGCCCGTGCGAGCCGGCCTCGGAGCGGAAACACGGCGTGTGGGCAACATGGCGCACCGGCAGTTCGTCGGCATCGAAGATCATGTCTCGCGCGAGGTTCGTCACCGGGACTTCCGCCGTTGGAATCAGGTAGAACGGCGTTTCCGTTTCTGTCTTGAAGAGATCCTCTTCGAACTTCGGCAACTGGCCCGTTCCCACCAGGGCCTGCGCGCGTACGAGGTACGGCGCATAGGTTTCGGTATAGCCGTGTTCGGTGGTGTGCGTATCCAGCATGAACTGGATCAATGCGCGCTGCAGCCTGGCCAGTGCCCCGGTCATGACCACGAAACGCGCGCCCGAGATCTTGCTCGCCGCGTCGAAATCCAGCTGGCCGAGTCCTTCGCCCAGCTCGATATGATCACGCGCCTTGAATCCCAGCTCGGCCGGTTCGCCCCAGCGGCGAACTTCCAGGTTGTCATCCTCGCTCGCACCATCCGGCACGTCGTCGGCCAGCAAATTGGGCAGGCCGAGCTCGATGTCGGTGAGTTCGCCCTGCACAGCCTGCAGCGCCTGCTCACTTGCCTCCAGGCGATCGCCGAGGTCTTTTACGGCGGCGAGCAATGGCGCGATGTCATCGCCCTTGGCCTTGGCCTGACCGATGCTCCTGGCACTGGTGTTCCGCTCGTTCTGCAGCGTCTCGGTTTCGACCTGCAGTGCCTTGCGACGCTCGTCGAGCGCGAGGTAGGCGTCGGCGTCGAACTCGAAACCACGGCGGGCCAGGTTAGCCGCCACATCGGCCGCCGACTGGCGGAGCAATTTTGGATCAATCATTTGTCTTGTCTGCTTGTTTTTTCGCGTGCGCGACGCTCGATGTCGTCGAGTTTTTCCTTGATTCGGATCTCGAGTCCGCGAGGCACGGGATGATAATACTTAACCGGGCTCATGTCGTCGGGAAAGTAGGTTTCCCCGAGTGCCACGCCGCCCTCCTCATCGTGAGCGTAGCGGTAATTGTCGCCATACCCGAGGTCCTTCATGAGGTTCGTCGGCGCATTGCGCAGGTGCATCGGTACCTCGAGCGACCCCTTGTCCCGCGCATCCGCCATGGCAGCTTTGAACGCCGTGTAGACCGCATTGCTCTTTGGTGCACACGCGAGGTAGGCCACGGCGTGAGCGATGGCCAGTTCGCCTTCGGGACTGCCCAGCCGCTCGTAAACGCTGCAAGCGTCAAGCGTGATCTGCAGGCTACGGGGATCGGCATTGCCGATATCCTCCGAGGCGAGTCTGACCAGTCGGCGCGCAATGTAAAGCGGATCGCACCCGCCGTCGAGCATGCGCGCCAGCCAGTACAGGGACGCGTCCGGGTCGGTTCCGCGAATCGCTTTGTGCAAGGCCGAGACCTGGTCGTAAAAATACTCGCCCTGCTTGTCGAAACGCCGCCGGCTTCCGGACGCCACCTCGGCAACGATCGCAGCGGTAATCCTGCCGCCGTCCGCGAGGTCCGCGGCGAGTTCGAGCAGGTTCAGGGAGCGGCGCGCGTCGCCGTCGGCCGCCGCGGCAATCGAGCGCAGCGACTCGTCGCTGATCGTGAACTCGCCGCCGAGGCCGCGCTCAGGTTCGGCCAATGCGCGTTGCAGAACCGCGAGCAAATCATCCTCGCTCAGGGACTTGAGGACATACACGCGTGCGCGGGACAATAAGGCATTGTTCAACTCG
>JAOUNK010000324.1 GCA_029881015.1 Gammaproteobacteria bacterium
GGGCGACAACGTGCAGATGGTTGTCGACCTGATCGCCCCGATCGCCATGGAAGATGGCCTGCGCTTCGCGATTCGCGAAGGCGGCCGTACCGTTGGCGCCGGTGTCGTAGCAAAGATTATCGAGTAACGATTCGTGGAACGCGAAGGTCAGGTGCGCAAAGCGTGTCGCGCACCTGACTCGTGCGAACTTATGAAATAGGCAGGGCGCGACAGGCCAGTAGCTCAATTGGCAGAGCGGCGGTCTCCAAAACCGCAGGTTGGGGGTTCGATTCCCTCCTGGCCTGCCATTTTACGCAGGAGCGGCAGCAGCCGCGGCACATCATGAATGCACAGGCAGAAACAAGTGAGAGTGGTGTCCTCGACATCATCAAGTTGCTGATCGCGGCAGTTGCGCTGGTGGGCGGCCTGTACGCCTATTACTACTATGAGGCGGCCGTTGCACAGGCGATTCGTGTTCTCATGGTACTGGGCGGCGCAGCCGCTGGTATCGGTATTGCGATGACGAGTACCCAGGGACAGCGTCTCTGGCACTTCATCCAGGGTTCGCGCGTTGAAATTCGCAAGGTCGTCTGGCCGACGAAGCAGGAAACGACGCAGACCGCAATCGCGGTATTCGTCTTCACGCTCGTCATGATGCTGTTCTTTTGGGCGCTGGACTCGGGCCTGCTTTGGCTGACCAGCTCCCTCGTCGGTTAAACAAAAGGATTTCTTCAGTGGCCTTACGCTGGTACATCGTGCACGCCTACTCGAATTTCGAGCATCGCGTGAAAAGTGCGCTCGAAGAGCGCATCGAGCGCATGGGGCTGCAGGACAAGTTTGGCGAGATCCTGGTTCCGACCGAAGAAGTGGTCGAAATGCGGGAGGGCCAGAAGCGCCGCAGCGAACGCAAGTTCTTCCCGGGCTACGTGCTCGTGCAGATGGAAATGGACGACGAGACATGGCATCTCGTCAAGGAAGTACCGAAGGTGCTTGGCTTTATCGGTGGTTCAAGTGACCGTCCTGCGCCAATCACCGAAAAAGAAGCAGATCGAATTCTGCAACGCGTCCAGGAAGGCGTCGACAAGCCGCGGCCGAAAGTATTGTTCGAGCCGGGCGAGGTTGTTCGTGTCACGGACGGGCCGTTCAACGACTTTTCGGGAGTCGTCGAGCAGGTCAATTACGAGAAAAACCGGCTGCAGGTTGCCGTACAGATTTTGGGTCGGTCTACGCCCGTCGAACTTGACTTCAGTCAAGTCGAAAAGAGTTAAGGGGGCGAACCGCATTTTCTTAAGAGGTTCGTGGTCGGCATGCATTACGCCGGCAAAAAATGCGGTTCGACCCCATTATTCACGTACGAGGAGCCCGAACAGGGCGTTTGAACTCGAAGAGGTAATACAACATGGCTAAGAAAGTCGCCAGCTACATCAAGCTGCAGGTTCCGGCCGGCCAGGCAAACCCGTCGCCGCCCGTAGGCCCTGCTCTCGGTCAGCACGGTGTCAATATCATGGAGTTCTGCAAGGCGTTTAATGCGCAGACCCAGGGTACTGAAGCCGGACTGCCCATCCCCGTGGTCATTACAGTCTATGCGGACCGTAGTTTCACGTTTATTTCCAAGACCCCGCCTGCGGCGGTTCTGTTGCGTAAGGCAGCAGGCATCGCGAAGGGCTCAGGTACGCCGAATACGACGAAGGTCGGAAAGGTCAATCGGGCGCAGCTCGAAGAGATTGCTACGACGAAGATGCCTGACCTGACCGCAGCCGATATGGACGCGGCCGTACGCACGATTGCCGGCACGGCCCGCAGCATGGGTATCGAGACCGAGGGAGTGAACTAATGGCGCGCTTGAGCAAGAGGAAGCAGGCTGCACGCGAGAAAGTGGACTCGACGAAGACCTACATCATCGACGAGGCCCTCGATCTCGTAAAAGAACTCGCCACGGCGAAGTTCCCCGAGAGCATCGATGTTTCGGTTAATCTCGGCGTGGACCCGCGTAAGTCGGACCAGGTGGTCCGTGGTTCGACGGTGCTGCCGAACGGTACGGGTAAGACGGTTCGCGTTGCTGTATTCGCCCAGGGCGAAAATGCCGAAAAGGCGACGGCGGCTGGGGCAGACATCGTCGGTTTCGAAGACCTCGCGGAAACCGTCAAGAAAGGCGAGCTTAATTTCGATGTCGTTATCGCGACGCCGGACGCCATGCGCGTTGTCGGCCAGCTGGGTCAGATCCTGGGTCCACGTGGCCTGATGCCGAACCCAAAGGTTGGCACGGTGACGGCTGACGTCGAAACCGCCGTCAAGAATGCCAAGGCCGGCCAGGTGCGTTACCGCACAGACAAGGCCGGCATCATCCACTGCGCTATCGGCCGTGCCGATTTCGAGGTGGACGCACTGAAAGAGAACCTGAACGCGTTGCTGGCTGACCTGAAAAAGGCGAAGCCTGCTACAGCCAAGGGGCAGTACGTCATGAAACTGACCGTCTCCTCAACCATGGGGCCGGGCGTCGCGGTTGATCGCACGACAGTTGACGTCTGAATAGAGCACAGGGGTCACAGCTTATAGGCTCGTGACCCGAACAAATCTGCGGCTGCGCCAACAGGGGTAGTTGCAAGCAGCCACATGGAAGTGGCGATCGTCGAAGACCACAGGCGACCCGGTTGATTCCCGGGTCTTAATGTCTGCCTGTGCAGATGGTGTTACCTGAGTCAGTTTGAACTGGCGACGGTTACCCATCCGGCAAGGGATGGAATCCCTTCGGGGAGTAGGGCTCGTCCTTACTCATTTTAAGTAACCGTAAGCCAGGAGATATTCATGGCACTGAGACTCGAAGACAAGAAAGCACTTGTCGAAGAGGTGAATGCGGTTGCAGGAGATTCTGTAACAGCCGTTGCGGCTGAGTACAGGGGTCTGTCTGTGTCCCAGATGACGGAGTTGCGCAAACAAGCGCGCGACGCCGGCGTGTACATGCGTGTGGTCAAAAACACGCTGGCTCGCCGTGCCGTTGAGGGCACAGAGTTTGAGTGCATGCGGGACACACTCAAGGGACCGATTCTGCTCGCATTTGCAAAAGAAGATCCAGGTGCCGCTGCCAGGGTTATCAGGAATTTCGCCAAGGAGCATGACGCTCTGCAGGCGGTTTCAATGTCGGCCGGTGGGCAACTTATGCCCGGGTCTGATCTCGCGAAGTTGGCAGAATTGCCGACGTTGGATCAGGCGCGCGCAATGTTGCTCGGCGTGTTCGTCGCCCCGATGAGCCAATTGGTACGCACACTTGCAGAACCTCCTGCGATGCTCGCGCGAACGTTGTCCGCGCGTGGTGAGCAGGAAGCTGCTTAAGGTTATTGAACTAGAGAATTTCCTGACTCAGGAATCGAAATTTAGAGGAATTAAGAAATGGCACTGTCAAACGAAGACCTGCTCAAAGAACTGAGCGCAAAGCCCATCATGGAAGTTGTTGAGCTCGTCAAGATGCTCGAAGAAGAGTGGGGCGTATCTGCCGCTGCTCCTGTTGCTGTCGCTGCCGGCCCCGCTGCCGACGCCGGCGCAGCTGCTGAAGAGAAGACCGAGTTCGACGTGGTTATGACCAGCTTCGGAGCCAACAAGGTATCCGTCATCAAGGCTGTTCGCGGAATCACGGGTCTTGGCCTCAAAGAAGCCAAGGATGCGGTTGAAGGCGTACCGTCGACCATTAAGGAAGGCGTGTCGAAAGACGAAGCAGAAGACGTTAAGAAGCAGCTCGAAGAAGCCGGCGCATCAGTCGAGCTTAAGTAAGCTGTTGCACTCAGGAGAGTGCACGACCCGACGGGTTGAAAAGTCGGGCAGGCAGCCAGTCGCATTGCGGCTGGCTGCCTGTTCGCGTCCGTAATTAATCAGCAAGGCTAACGAGGATTTCTCGAATGGCATATTCATTCACCGAGAAAAAACGTATTCGCAAGAACTTTGGCAAACGTCCGACGATCCTGGA
>JAOUNK010000039.1 GCA_029881015.1 Gammaproteobacteria bacterium
GCCATACGTATGGTAGTTCTTGATCTTGGCCGAGTTGCCGTCCAGGTACTGGATGAACGGCTCATTCGTCAGGTTCGAACCCTGCAGGTAGAACGAGAGACCGTCGATCCAGATGTCGGATACATCGTAGGAGATCTGTGCGTCGACAATCGTCTCCGCCTTGGCCGTCGTCAGCTGGCGAGACAGGCCGATCGCGAATGATTCGGCAAGGAACTCGTCACGCTGGCGCACGCTGACGCGTGCCTGGAACCCGGCGTCGTTCTCGTAGTACAGCGTACCGTTGAGTACCGTCTTCGACAGGCCGGCCAATTCCAGTTTCGGGCTGGTCGGCGTTTCCTGCACTTCGGAGTCCGTGTAGGACGCACTCACGTAGGCGCCGAAGTGGCGGAGGTTGTCAGAGAACAGGTCGAAAGGAATGGAGGCGGAAAGCTCTACACCCCGAATCCAGCCGCCCTCACCGTTGTCCGGCGCCGACACGAAACCTTCATCGAGTATCGGATCGATGATCGCCGGCAAGTCGACGCCCGAGAAGTCGGTCAGGACCTGCTTGGTGTAGACGAAGTTCTCCAGCTCCTTGTGGTAGACCGACAACGCCGCGTAACCGGAATTGCCGAAATAGGTCTCCAGCGACAGGTCATACTGCCAGGCCATCCAGGGTTGCAGGTACGGGTTACCGCCGTTGCCGCCCCATGGCGAATCCTGGAGGTCCGTCTCGTTGATGTTCTGCTCGTTAAACGAGAACTCGTTGCTGGCGCGCATGTCTTCCATCCGCGGCCGGGCGAGAATACGAGCAAGGCCCATACGCAACTTCACATCGTCATTGATATGGAACGAGGCATTGATACTGGGCAGCGCCTCCCAGAAATCGGTTCCCAGGGTCACATCGTTGAACTCGATGCCCTGTGAGGTCGTACCGGCCTGGGTACCGCTTGAAGTCTGGTCCGTGTAAACGACCTGAACGCCGAAGTTACCCGACCACCTCGAGGTCTCGAAGTTAGCCATGGCGTAGAAGTTGGCCACGTCTTCCTCGATCGACCAGGTATTGAGTGCAGCAGCGATCATGTTTTCCGGCGAGAAGTAGTACAAACCGGAATTGACGGCGGCACGCGCGTTGAAACTTACGATGTCACCCACGCCGAGGAAGTCCAGACCGGTGTTGGAAACCAGCAGCGACGACGGGACCGGCACCGTGTTCGGGTAGTCGTTGAGCGTCAGGAAATAACCTTCACGCGTATGTCCCTTGTTGCGCTCCGAGTAGCGCACACCGAACTCGACGCTCGTGATCCAGTCGTCCTCGAGGAACTTCTCGGCGGCAAACTTGATAGCCGTCAGGTCGTCGGTCGACGTCTCGGTGTTACGGAAGCCGTCCTGGCTGTCACACTGCCAACCGAGGGCCTCGGTACACAGCGGGCCGCCCCAGCCAAGGTTGTCACCCAGCTCCCAGCTGCCATCGGCAAAGTTGGCATCGGTTGCGACCGACAGGCCATTGTCACCACCCATGGTGTAGGTGTAGGTGTGTGAGGGACCGGTCTGGCCGCGGCCCTGCGACAGGTAAACCTCGTGGGCCGAGTAGTCGCGTTCGGCATCCGACCAGCTGATGTCCGTCTCGTACTCCCAGTCGCCAGCCGTGTAGACAAGATTGAAACCAAGCGCCTTTGTCTCGACATCGCGATCCGAGAAATCGTTACGCGTCTGCGTACGCAGCCCGTTCCACGTGCCCTGCTGTACGAGGCCGTCGCTGCTAACGCTCTGGATATCCCGGTCGGCGGCCGTGTAGCCCGCGATTTCCGCGCCGCGCAGTGTCTGCTCGTCGTCGAACTTCGAGTAGAACACATCGACGCGAGCCTTCAGCTCGTCGGTCGGCGCGAACTCGACGACGCCGAGCACGCCATCCCTGGTCAGCTCGTTGGATTTGACGAACGGCTTGATGCCGTCGATGAACAGGCCCTGGTCACCGCCAGCGTCGGTCACGTCGCTGTAGCCCCAGACATGAATGTATTCTTCCTGGATGGGCTGGAACATGCGCGAGTAGCCGAGGGCCCAACCGATTGTGCCCTCGTCGTTCTGGCCGATCCACGCGATGTTGCCGCGGTATCCCGTGTCTTCGGTGTCCGAGTTGAGCTTGCCCTCGTCGGCGAGTTCGCCGCGCAGGCCGACAACCAGTACCGGCTCCTTGTAGCTCAGCGGACGCACGGTCAGCATGTCGACCGTGCCGCCGACTGCCTGTGCCGTCAGCGCCGCGTCGGGTGTTTTGTAGACCGTTGCGCCTGTAATGAGCTCGGACGGGAACTGGTCGTATTCGACAGCGCGGTTGTTGTCCGACGAGACCAGCTCGCGGCCGTTCAACATGGTCGTTGTGAAATCAGGAGCGAGACCACGAATCGAGATCTTGTTGGCGCGACCGTCGAAACGCTGTGCGGCAAGGCCGGGCAGGCGTGCCAGCGACTCGCCAATCGATGCATCGGGCAGCTTGCCGATGTCCTCGGCCGAGATCGACTCGACGATCGACGATGCGTTGCGCTTGTTCGCGATGGAGTTCATCAGACTCGAGCGATAGCCGGTCGTGACGATCTCTTCGATGACTTCTTCTTCACCGGTGTCTTGGGCCAGTGCGACTGCCGGGAGCATCATGGCGCCCGGTAGCGCGGCGGCGACGGCGAGTGAAACCGCCGTGCGCCGGATATTCAGAGTGAGAGTTGCTTCGTCCGAAGCCGGCTGTCGCCGATTCTTTGCCATTTTCATGCTCCCCAGGGTACGCCTTCGAGTTATACGAGTTTCACCGCATCTTATGAACGTGCCTTGCCTGCTGCAATGCAATGCATACGTATTCATACCCTGAATACGTATGCATTGCATTGCAGCAGGCTCGGTCCACTATTAGTTTGCGTGATTCGCTCAGTTAATAATTCCGCCCAAGACAAAGAACAGTACAGATGACGGACTCTTCAAGCCAGATCCTGCCGCCCGGCCGGCAAGCGGGTGTTTGCCTGCACATTGCGTCCCTCTCCGGACCGTACGGGATCGGCGAACTGGGCCAGAGCGCACACGAATTCATCGATACCATGACGCGCATGCAACTCGCCGTCTGGCAATTTTTACCAACAGGGCCAACGGCTTACGGGGATTCACCGTACCAGCCACTGTCGACGTTCGCCGGCAATGAAATGCTCATCGACGTGCGCGACCTGATCGCCAGGGGCCTGCTGGATGCGGCTGAGGCCAGTGAGCTGGCTGCCCTGCCCCGCGAATACGTCGATTACGGGGCCCTGATCCCCGCCAAGACCCGGTTGCTGCAACTCGCAGCGGGCCGGTTCGAAGAGCGGGCTACGCCCGAGCTGAAAGCAGCCTGTGACGATTTTGTTCTGAAAAACAACGACCTGTGGCTACACGACTACGCCCTCTACCGCATCCTGAAGACGCGCCACGGCGAGCAGCCCTGGCCCGACTGGGCAGCCGAGTATGTGCACCGTGAGCCCGCTGCGATGCAGGCTCTGGAGGTCTCTGCGGATGCCGGGATCGCCGACATCAAGGTTATCCAGTTCCTCTTCTTCGAGCAGTGGGACCGTATGCGTGCCTATGCGAACGAGCGCGGCATCCGCCTTTTCGGTGACATGCCGATCTGCATCGCGCTTGACAGCGCGGACGCGTGGGCCCACCCGGAACTGCTCAGGATCGATCGCGATGGCCGTCCCGACGCCGTTGCGGGCGTACCGCCGGATTACTTCTCGGAAGACGGCCAGCTTTGGGGCAATCCGCTCTATGACTGGGAGGTACATGCGGCCAACGGCTACCGGTGGTGGGTTGAGCGGCTCAGGGCCTCTGCGGAACTCGCGGATATCGTCCGCATCGACCATTTCCGCGGGTTTGAAGCCTACTGGTCGGTCCCGGCCGACTCGGACACGGCACGGAGCGGCTCCTGGGAGCCCGGCCCGGGCGACGCGATTTTCGACGCGATGAGCGCAGCCCTGGGCAACCTGCCCATTGTTGCGGAGGACCTTGGCGTCATCACGCCCGAAGTCGAGGCGTTGCGCGACCGCCACGAGATTCCCGGCATGGTCGTGCTGCAATTCGATATTGCAGACGAGCAGTTCGACCTCGACAGCGTGGGGCCGAACAGCGTCTGTTACACAGGCACGCACGACAACGACACCACGCTGGGCTGGTTCAGGGGCAGTCCGAACGACATCCGTTCGCCCGCGGAGATCGAGGCGACCCGGCAAACGGCGCTCAGGAAGACCGGCGGCACGCCGGAGACCATCCATACGGACCTGATCAGGGCCGCTTTTTCCACGAAAGCCCGCCTCGCCATCGCGCCGCTACAGGATTACCTCGGGCTCGGCTCGGAGGCTCGCATCAACACGCCAGGAATTGCCGGCGGAAACTGGCGCTGGCGCGTGCTGGATTCACAATTGACGCCAGAACTTTGCGACAATACCGCGTCACTGGTTATTGCCTCGCAGCGTGGATTGTCTGCCCATGAACAAACTGAACACCGAATTCTCCCGTCACGTCAGTCTTCTCACCCGTGATACGTTGGCACTCATCCTCGCCGGCGGGCGGGGATCGCGACTCTACGAACTGACCGACTGGCGCGCGAAGCCCGCCCTGTATTTCGGCGGCAAGTACCGTATCGTGGATTTCCCGCTGTCGAACTGCATCAATTCAGGCGTCCGGCGCATGGGTGTGCTTACCCAGTACAAGGCGCATTCGCTGATTCGCCACCTCGTACACGGCTGGTCCTGGTTCCAGGCAGGGTCGCGGGAATTCGTCGAGATCCTCCCCGCATCCCAACGTGTCGGCGGTGAGTGGTACAAGGGCACCGCTGATGCCGTCTACCAGAACCTCGATATCATCCGCGCACACAATCCACGGTTTGTCCTGATTCTCTCGGGCGATCATGTCTACAAGATGGACTACGGCCCTTTCCTTGCCATGCACGCAGACCTGAATGCCGACATGACGATCAGCTGTCTCGAAGTGCCGTGCGCCGAAGCGGCAGGACAACTGGGTGTGCTGACCGTTGACGAATCCGGCCGCGTCATTGGCTTCGACGAGAAACCCCTGGAGCCGAACTCCGTTCCCGGCAAGCCGGGCATTTGCCTCGCATCGATGGGCAACTACATTTTCAACACCGAGTTCCTGTACGAACAGGTCATCAAGGACTCGGACACGCCCGGCACGAATTTTGATTTCGGCAAGGACATCATTCCCTCGATCATCAAGGACTACCGGGTGTACGCCTACCCCTTCCGCGATCCTGAAACCCAGCAGCAGGCCTACTGGCGCGATGTCGGCACGCTGAACGCATTCTGGGAAGCAAACATGGAATTGGTGTCGGTTACGCCGCAGCTCAACCTGTACGACCAGAAGTGGCCGATCTTTACGCACCAGACCCAGGCACCGCCCGCAAAGTTCGTGTTTGACGACCCGGACCGTCGCGGCACGGCTATCCAGTCGATGGTGTCCGGCGGTTGTGTCGTGTCCGGCTCCGAGATTAAGGGCTCGCTGCTGTTCTCGCGGGTTACCGTCAACTCTTACAGCCAGGTATCGGACTCGGTCCTGCTACCCGACGTCGAGGTCGGCCAGAAATGTCGGCTGCGCCGCTGCATTATCGACGCCGGCAGCGCGATTGAAGACGGCATGGTCATTGGCGAGGATCACGATCACGACCGCGAACGCGGTTTTCGCGTGACGGAATCCGGGCTGACGCTGGTGACCCCGGACATGCTCGGCCAAGCGCTCCACCATACCCGCTAGGCATACCAAGATCGCTACCCGGCAAGTCATATTCCTCGCCTCGGAGAACGGCGCCCTGCCAGGCGGCAAGGTAGGCGGCGTCGGTGATGTCGTGCGCGACCTGCCGCAGGCGCTTGCCCGCGAAGGCTGGAGAGTGCGGGTTGCGACGCCATCCTACGGGACACTGCATCGCCTGACGGGCACCGAGACGCTCGGGTCGATCCAGGTACCGTTTCGCGGTGACGTGCACCAAGTCGAAGTCTGGCGTCTCGCGGGAAGCGGCGGCGTGGAGAACATCATTCTTCACCACGCGTTATTCGCGGTGGACGGCGCAGGTCGTATCTACTTCGGTGACGATGTTGACCGACCGTTTGCAAGCGATGCCAACAAGTTCGCGTTCTTCTGCATTGCCGCGGCCTGCTGGATTCGCTCGCTTGCCGTCGCACCCGACGTCGTGCACCTCCACGACTGGCACGCCGCATTGTATCTCCCGGTAACGCGGTACCTGGCAGCATTTTCTGACCTCGGCAGGATACGGACGGTCTTCACGATCCATAACCTGTCCTACCAGGGCACACGGCCGCTGCATGGAGACGAGTCGTCGCTGGCGGCCTGGTACCCGGAGATGACGGCGGATCCGAGCCAGGTGGGCGACCCTGAGCACGCGCACTGCGTCAACCCGATGGCGGCAGCGATACGACTCGCCGACAAGGTAAGCACGGTATCGCCAACCTACGCCGACGAAATTTGCCGGCCGAGCAACCCGGACACGGGTTTCATTGGCGGCGAAGGCCTGGAAACGCTCTTGCAGGCTGCCCGCGACGAGGGTCGCCTGGCCGGCGTCCTCAACGGCTGCTTCTACGGCGATGCCCCGGGGCGACGCCCCGGCTGGCAGCGTATTCTCGGCATGCTCAAGGCGCAGTTGCACGACTGGCAAAAAGACGCGCCCGCCAATCCGGCCCACAAGCTTGCGCTGGAGCGACTCGCGGCGATGCCGAAGCGCCGGCCATCCCATCTGCTGACGAGTATCGGCCGGCTCGTCGCGCAAAAAGCCACTTTGCTGTTGTACCCGGACGCCTCCGGAGCAACGCCACTGCAGCGCATTGCCGACCGTCTCGAACGTAGCGCCGTGATCATTGTCCTTGGCAGCGGTGAGACGCGATTCGAAGTACGGATGCTCGAGGTCGCGGAAACGCTGCCGAACGTGATTTTCCTGTGTGGTTATTCAGAGGTCCTCGCCGACCCCTTGTACCATGCGGGGGACCTGTTCCTGATGCCGTCGAGTTTCGAGCCCTGTGGCATCAGCCAGATGCTCGCCATGCGCCGCGGGCAACCCTGCGTCGCGCATGCCGTGGGCGGGCTGAGCGACACGATCGACCACGGACGCACCGGCTTCCTGTTCCGCGGTGCGACGCCTGGCGCCCAGGCGGAGGCGTTTGTCGACACGACGCTGGCTGCTCTCAAAACACGCGCCGACGATCCGGTGAACTGGCAGGACATTCGAAATGCGGCGGCCGCACAGCGCTTCGACTGGGCATCCGCGGCACAACAAACCATAAAGGCGCTATACCTGGACGACCATGAGTAACCAAGCTGAAATCGAGGCACTGGCCACCGGCCGGCACAACAATCCGTTCGCGGTCCTGGGCCTGCACCGCGGCAAGAGCGGCCGCGTGGTCCGCACCCTGCAACCCGGCGCCAAGGCCGTCGACCTCGTGGACGGCAAGGGAAACAGGATCGCGTCAATGCGCCGCATTCATGACAACGGGCTGTTCGAAGCGCCCATGCCGGCGCGCAAACGACGCTATGCCCTGAAAGTTACCTGGCAGTCCGGTGAGATCCAGGTGACCGAAGACCCCTACCGGTTTCCGTCCACGCTGGGCGAAATGGACCTGTACCTGCTGGGCGAAGGCTCCGACAAGAACGTCTATCGCAAGCTGGGCGCACATCCGAAGACTGTCGACGGCGTCGACGGCACCCGGTTTGCCGTGTGGGCGCCCAACGCGTCGCGTGTCAGCGTCGTTGGCGACTTCAATAGCTGGGACGGTCGCCGCCACGTGATGCGCCTGCATCCGGGCAACGGTATCTGGGAGATCTTCCTGCCGGGTGTCGGCAATGGGGCCCTGTACAAGTATGAAATCACGGACGCCAACGGCGCGCTGCTGCCGCTGAAAGCCGACCCCTACGGCACGCTGCACGAACCGCCGCCGGGCAACTCGTCAATCGTCTTCGAAAGCGACTTTGACTGGCAGGACGACGACTGGCTGAGCACACACAGGACGGGACCGAAGCTGGATGCCCCGACCTGCATCTACGAAGTCCACCTGGGGTCCTGGCGCCGCAAGGACGACGGCAGCTACCTGAGCTATCGGGACCTCGCGAACGAGCTTGTACCCTACGTCGCCGAGATGGGTTTCACGCACATCGAGTTGCTGCCCGTCACCGAGCACCCGTTCGACGGGTCCTGGGGCTACCAGCCGATCGGGATGTTTGCGCCGACGCAGCGCTTCGGCACGCCCGACGATTTCCGGGCTTTCGTCGACGCCTGCCACGCGCAGCGCATTGGCGTCATCATGGACTGGGTCCCCGCGCACTTTCCCAATGACGAGCACGGGCTGCGACAATTCGACGGCACGGCCCTGTATGAACATGCCGATCCTCGCAAGGGAGCGCACGCCGACTGGGGTACGCTGATCTTCAACTACGGCCGCCGCGAAGTGATCAATTACCTGATCGGCAATGCGCTGTAC
This sequence comes from Gammaproteobacteria bacterium, assembly GCA_029881015.1. Lineage (GTDB taxonomy): Bacteria > Pseudomonadota > Gammaproteobacteria > Steroidobacterales > Woeseiaceae > UBA1847. The sequence goes on from JAOUNK010000039.1 coordinate 8,487, forward strand.
TGGATCGACGAATTCCACATCGATGCGCTGCGCGTCGATGCGGTTGCCTCCATGCTGTACCTCGACTATTCGCGCGAGGACGGCGCGTGGGTACCGAACGAATTCGGTGGCAACGAGAACCTCGAAGCGGTCGCGTTCCTGAAGCGCCTGAATACCGAGATACACGCCCACGGCGCAACCTCTTACGCCGAGGAATCGACGGCGTGGCCGAGCGTCTCGCGACCCGTCGACGCGGGCGGCCTCGGGTTCACCTATAAATGGAACATGGGATGGATGAACGACACCCTGTCCTACATGTCCGAGGACCCGGTGCACCGCAAGTATCATCACGACAAGATGACGTTTGGTCTCGTCTACGCCTTCAACGAAAACTTCGTGCTACCGCTTTCGCACGACGAAGTGGTGCACGGCAAACGCTCAATCCTCGGGCGCATGCCCGGCGATCGCTGGCAACAGCTTGCAAACCTGCGCGCTTATTACGGCGCGATGTACTCGCACCCGGGCAAGAAGCTGCTGTTCATGGGTAATGAAATCGCCCAGGATCGGGAGTGGAATCACGACCAGTCACTTGACTGGCATTTGCTCAACGATGCGGGCCACAGGGGAGTACAGGCGCTGCTGCGGGACCTCAATCACCTGTATGCCGCGACACCGGCCCTGCATGAAATCGACTTCGACGGCAGGGGCTTCGAGTGGATCGACTGGAACGACCGGGACAGCAGCGTACTGAGCTGGTTGCGGCGAGATTCACACGGCGCCTTCGTGGTCTCAGTAACGAACCTGACCCCGCTGGTTCGAGCAAACTTCAAACTTGGCGTCCCGGAAGGCGGCAACTACCGGACGCTGCTCAATACCGACGACAAACACTATGGCGGCAGTGGCGCTGGGCCGCACGTGGTCACGGCGACGAATGAAGGCCGGCACGGCAGGCCCTTCTCGATCGAATTGACGCTGCCCCCGCTGGCTACACTCTATTTGGAGAAAGAATAATGTCCGCTAACCCGGGTAAACAGAACGGCGACAGGGAGTTGCTGCAGACATCGGACCTGCCAATGACGGCAGACGCGATTCTCAGCGACTTCACCCATTATTTCGGGCGCATGTTGGGACGCCGGACCATAAAGGTGGATTCTCCTTTCCTGTACCAGTCCGTGGTCTACGCGGCACGCGATCGGCTCATGGAGCGCTGGATCAGGACACGGAATGCGACCGAGGCCGAGGACACCCGCCGTGTGGCCTACCTGTCGCTCGAGTTCCTGATGGGGCGCTTGCTGCGCAATGCCCTCCTCAACCTCGGTATCGAAGACGCGACGGCCGAAGCGCTGGAGCGCATCGGCCTGGACCTCGAAGACGTGTGCGAGCGCGAGCACGACACAGGACTTGGCAACGGCGGTCTCGGGCGACTCGCCGCCTGTTTCCTCGACAGCTGTGCGACGCTCGCGCTGCCCGTCATCGGCTATGGCATTCGTTACCAGTACGGGATGTTTCACCAGCGCCTCGAGAACGGGTACCAGGTCGAGGAGGCCGATTCCTGGCTGCGCGAAGGCTTTCCCTGGGAAATAGAACGCTTCGAGTATGCGCAGACCATCAAGTTCGGCGGTCGCAGCGACGTGCAAATCGATGCGTCGGGAAGATCCCGGCACGTCTGGGTCGGGACGCACGACGTGCTGGCGATTCCCTACGACGTTCCGGTGCCGGGCTTTCGCAACGACATTGTCAACACGCTCCGCCTCTGGTCGGCGGCCGCACGCGATGCGTTCGATCTCGAGGAGTTCAATGCGGGCAGCTACGCTGACTCCGTCGCCTCGAAGAACGAAGCCGAAAACATCACGATGGTGCTGTACCCGAACGCGACCACCGAGAACGGGCAGGAACTTCGCCTGAGGCAGCAGTACTTTCTTGCGTCCGCGAGCCTGCAGGACACTATTCGCAACTGGCGCGAACGGCACGGTGACGACTTCTCCAGTTTTGCCGCGAAAAACTGCTTCCAGCTCAACGACACGCATCCCGCTGTCGCCGTCGCCGAGCTGATGCGCCTGCTGATCGACGTGCATGGCATGGAATGGGACGAAGCCTGGGACGTCACGCGCAGCACCATGGCCTACACCAATCACACGTTGCTGCCCGAGGCGCTCGAGATGTGGCCCGTTGCCATGTTCCGGCGTTTGCTGCCGCGCCTGCTCGATATCATTTACGAAATCAATGCGCGCTTCATTGCGGAGATCGGCCAGCACTGGCCCGGCGACAACGAGAGGATCCGCCGCATGTCGCTGATCCAGGAAGGTGCGCAGCCGATGATCCGCATGGCCTTCCTCGCCATCGTGGGCAGCTTCTCGATCAACGGCGTCGCCGCGTTGCACTCCCGCCTCCTGCGCGAGGGCCTGTTCCGGGATTTCGCCGAGCTGTGGCCCGCGCGATTCAACAACAAGACCAACGGCGTCACCCAGCGCCGCTGGCTCGCCGCCTGTAATCCCGGCCTTGCCAGCCTGATTGACGAAACGATCGGCGAAAGCTGGAAAACCGATCTGGACAAACTCGAAGGCATCCGGCCAAAGGCCGACGATCCCGAATTCCAGGTGCGCTGGCGCGACATAAAACGGGCGAACAAGCAAAGACTGGCGGACGAGCTCGAAGCGAAGACCGGGCTCACGGTGTCCGCGGACATGCTGTTCGATGTGCAGGTCAAGCGCATCCACGAGTACAAGCGGCAGTTGCTGAACGTCCTGCATGCGATCCACCTCTACGATCGGATCCGGCGCGGTGACGGTGAGGGGCTGACGCCCCGCCTGATCATCATCGGTGGTAAAGCCGCCCCTGGCTACGTCATGGCGAAATCCGTTATCAAGTGCATTAACAATGTCGCGCGCGTGATAAACGCCGATCCCGTGATGGCCGGCCGCCTGCAACTGATCTTTTATCCTGACTACAACGTGTCCGGCATGGAGAAGATCTGTCCGGCAGCCGACCTGTCCGAGCAGATTTCGACGGCGGGTAAGGAAGCGTCCGGTACCGGCAACATGAAGTTCATGATGAACGGCGCCGTCACGATTGGCACCCTCGACGGCGCCAACGTCGAAATTCGCGAGGCGGTGGGCGCAGAGAACTTCTTCCTGTTCGGCCATACCGTTGAAGAGATCGAGGCGCTGCGCGGCAGCTATGACCCGCAAGCCATCATCGACAGCGACGATGATTTCCGTCGTGTCATAAAGCTGCTCGAAAGCGGCCACTTCAACCACTTCGAACCCGGCATCTTCGACGCGATTATCCAGTCGATCAAGGAACCCGCCGATATGTGGATGACGGCCGCGGACTTCCGCAGCTTCATTGATGTGCAGGACGAAGCCGGCAAGGCATACCAGGACGAAGCCGGCTGGACACGCATGAGTATCCTGAATACCGCCTGCTCCGGCCGCTTTTCGACAGACCGGACAATGCGCGACTACAACAACGACATCTGGCACCTCGACCCGATTCCGCACGCGGGTTCATGATCCGGACGGGGCAAGCTGGGCCGCTTGGCTCGACGCCGGACAAGGACGGCACGAACTTCGCGGTGTACTCATCCATTGCGAATCGCGTGGAGCTGTGCCTCTTCGACGAGGCCGGCCTGCAGGTGGCGCGTCACGATCTGCCCGACTGCAGCGATGGCGTCTGGCACGGGTATCTTCCCGGCTGCCGGCCTGGCCAGCGCTACGGATTTCGCGTGCACGGTCCTTACGATGCAGCCCAGGGCCTGCGCTGCAATCCGAATAAACTGCTGATCGACCCGTATGCGCGGCGCCTGCAGGGTGAATTCCGCTGGACGGACAGCGTGTTCGATGCGAATGACGAGGATAGCGCGGGCAGCATGCCACTCTCGGTCGTTACGGATGCCATAGCGGTTGCCGACCATCGCCGGCCGCGCTTCCCCTGGAATGAGACCATATTCTACGAGTGCAACCTGCGCGGCTACACCATGCGTCACCCGGCGGTCGATGAGGCCGACCGCGGCACGTTCTCGGGCTTCAAAAATCGCGAAGTACTCGAGTACATCAAGGCGCTGGGCGTAACGTCTGTCGAACTGATGCCGACCTACGCGTTCATCGACGAGCATCACCTCGTCAAGCAGGGTCTGCGCAATTTCTGGGGCTACAACACAATTTCGTTCTTTGCGCCGATGCCCCGCTACGCTCGTGGCGACGCCGACACCGAAATGCGCGACATGGTGCGCAGCATTCACGATGCCGGGCTCGAGGTGATTCTCGATGTGGCCTACAACCACACCGGCGAGGCCGGCAGCGATGGCCCCACAGTCGGCTTTCGGGGTCTCGACAACCTCACCTACTACCGTACGCTGCCTGACGATCCCGGCGCCTATATCAACGATACGGGCTGCGGCAATACGCTCAACGTCGAGCACCCGCGTGTGCGGCAAATGGTCGTCGACAGCCTCGCCTGGTTCACGGATTCGATGGGCGTTGACGGCTTCCGTTTCGATCTCGCGACGGTCCTGGGGCGGCGGCACCACGGTTTCTCCAAGGGCCATCCCTTGTTGATGGAAATCAGCAACCACCCGCGCCTGCGCGAGAGCAAACTCATCGCCGAGCCCTGGGACCCGGGTCCTGGCGGCTACCAGCTGGGGAACTTCCCGCCGCGCTGGGCCGAGTGGAACGACATCTATCGCGATGGCGTGCGGCAGTTCTGGCGTGGCGATCTGGGCAAGAGCGGCGTCCTCGCAAGGCGCCTGCACGGGTCCGCCGACATCTTCGAGGCGAGCGGCCGCGGACCCGTATCGAGCGTCAACCTCGTGACTGCGCATGACGGATTCACGCTGCGCGATTCTGTCAGCTATGTCCACCGCCACAACGAGGCGAACGGCGAGAACAATCGCGACGGGCACGCACACAACTACAGCTGCAACTACGGCGTTGAGGGCGAGACCGATGACGAAGACATCATTCGGCAACGTCGTCGTCACAGCCTGAATCTCTTCGCAACGCTACTCATGTCCCAGGGAACACCGCTGATTCTCGCCGGCGACGAGTTCGGGAACTCGCAACAGGGCAATAACAATGCGTATGCGCAGGACAACGAGACAGGCTGGCTGGACTGGTCGGGCCGCGAGGATGAACCGTTGTTCACGGAGTTGGCGCGCGAACTGATCTGGTTGCGACGCGAAACGCCGTTGCTGCGCTTGCCGGAGTATGTCCACGGTACGCTCGAGCTACCGGAGGGCACCGTTCGAATCGACTGGATAAACCAGTGTGGCGATACCAAGCATGAATCCGAGTGGGCGCACAGTCGCGCATTCACGAAAGTCATTGCGCTCGGCAAACACGATGGCAGCGAATCCGTCGCAGCCATACTCGTCAACGCTCACCACCACACGGCGGACATGAGACTGTCACGCAGCGAAACTTTACGCGACTGGCGCGTTGCGTTCTGCAGCGCCAGGGAAGACCCGCAACTCGATGAAGCGCGCAGGGTCACGATGCCTGCTATGTCGATCGCCTTGCTGCTGTCCGGCTAGGGCTCGAGTGGCAATGCAGTCGAATACTTGACGCGTCGCAACACGAACGTCGAGCTCGCCGAGCGCACTGCCGCGTGGCTGAGGATTTGCGCGTTGAGAAAATCGTTATAGCTGTCCATATCGCGCGCGATGACCTGTAGCAGGTAGTCGCGCTCACCGGAGACCGAGAAGCACTCCATGACCTCGGGCAGCAGGGAGACATGCCGCTCGAAGTTCTGGCGGTTCTCGTCCGAGTGCTCCTTCATGGCAACCAGCAACAGCACCTGGATATTGAAGCCCGCGAGCTTCGGGTCCAGCAGCGCGACCTGGCGCTGAATCAAACCGGCCTCCTCGAAGTCCCGAATCCGGCGCCAGCATGACGTGCGCGACATGCCCACGATTTCGGCGAGCTCACCCTGGTTGCGAGTCGTGTCGCGCTGCAGCTCCGCGAGCAGGCGACGGTCGGTACGCGTTAGCTTCACTTGGTCTTTTCGCTCCTGTTTTTCACTACTATGAAACATTTGTTTCATTATTGCCAATAATCAGAGTCAAATCGGACTACTTTTCACTGTTTTTCGCTCATAATGTCGAAAGGATTTTACGACCCCAGAACCCGGCAGAGGACAGAACGATGGCAGATCTCTTCGATAATCCCATGGGACTCGATGGCTT
>JAOUNK010000040.1 GCA_029881015.1 Gammaproteobacteria bacterium
TCTCGCGGACCTCGATCATGCGACGCCGATCTTCTGGCACGGTGTGGGCACCAATCTGCTGGTACGCGATGGCGGACTGAAGGGTGTGGTCGTTTCCGCGACGAAGATGCTGCGTCAGCTCGAGCGCATCGATGAGTACCGGGTGCGTGCCGGCGCAGGATTGCCCTGCACGCAGTTGGCCCGCCAGTGCATTCGCTGGGGGCTCGGCCCCTCGGAGTTCTTCGCAGGCATTCCCGGATCCGTTGGCGGCGCCCTGGCGATGAACGCGGGCGCACACGGCGGCGAGACCTGGGAGCGCGTCGAGTCGGTCCGCACGATCGATCGCCGAGGTGAAATTCGCGAGCGCGCACCGGAGGAGTACGAAGTCGGGTACCGCAGTGTGCAAGGTCCCATGGACGAGTGGTTCATCGAGGCGACATTTCGCTTCGATCCGGACGTCATGCCCAGCATGGAAACGCTGAAGACGATGCTGGAGCGTCGCAAGCAGACACAGCCGCTCGGCCTCCCGAGTTGCGGTTCCGTGTTCCGGAATCCGCCGGGCGACTATTCGGCGCGCCTGATCGAGGCGGCCGGGCTCAAGGGATATCGGCTTGGTGGAGCAGAGGTTTCAACCAAGCATGCAAACTTCATTATCAATCGGGAAAACGCCTCGGCAGCGGACATCGAGAACCTGATCGAGCACGTTCGCCAGACCGTGCTCGACAAACACGGTGTGGCGCTGAGACACGAAGTGCGCATCGTCGGCGAGGTGGCGAAATGACCGTTACCGATGCCGCAGATTTTGGCCGCGTTGCCGTGATGCTCGGCGGGCACTCCAGCGAGCGGGCCGTCTCCCTGGATACGGGTGGGGCCGTCCTCGCGGCCTTGCGGTCGAAGGGTGTCGACGCGCATGCCTGGGACCCGGCAGAGAATTCACTGGCCGAATTCGCCGCCGCGTGTTTCGACCGCGTTTGGATTGCGCTGCACGGGCCGGGCGGTGAAGACGGCGCGGTGCAGGGGCTCCTGCAGTGGCTGCAGGTCCCGTACACCGGAAGTGGTGTGATGGCGTCTGCGCTGGCGATGGACAAGGTCCGAAGCAAGCACCTGTTCCGGGCAGTCGGTATACCGACGCCGGACTACGCGGCGGTCAATACGCTGCACGAGGCGTCCGTGGCGGCCGAGCAGGTGGGTTTTCCCCTGATCGTCAAGCCGTCGGGGCAGGGCTCGAGTGTGGGCATGTCCAAGGTGTTCGAACGCGGTGAGCTGAACGAGGCGGTCGAAGTCGCGCTCCAGTACGACGCTACCGTTCTGCTGGAGACCTGCATCGTCGGCGAGGAGATTACGGTTGCGGTGTTGCAGGGCAAGGCATTGCCGAGTATCCGGATCGAGACACCGCGCGTGTTTTACGACTACCGGGCGAAGTACGAATCGGACCGCACCCAGTACATTTGTCCTGGCACGGAATCGGACGCCGAAGAGGCTCTGTATGCCGAGCTGTCCCTCGCTGCGTTCGATGAGCTTGGCTGTTCCGGCTGGGGTCGTGTCGACTTCATGAAGAGCGCCGACAAACAGCCACTTGTCCTGGAGGTCAATACGGTGCCCGGGATGACAAGCCACAGTCTTGTGCCGAAGGCGGCGCAAAAGGTCGGCATCGACTTTGCAACGCTTTGCTGGCGCATCCTCGAGACGAGTTTCGAGACGGAGGTTGGGCATGGCACGTAAGCAAGCCAGACGTCGCAAGCAGAAGAAGGCTACGACCTTCAGGATGCCGAGAATCCGCATCGGCCGCATCGTGGCGCCCTTCGTCGCTGCCGGCATCATCGTGGCGACTTATCAACTCACGATGACCATGCTCGATCGCAGGATTTCATCGATTGAAATCAGTGGGCCTTTCCAGCGCGTAACCGCATTGCAGATCGAGGAAGCGATCAGCGACGAAATCGACGCGGGATTCGTTGGTGCCGATCTCGATTACATCCAGGATCGCATCGTGGCGCTGCAGTGGATCGACCAGGCGCGTGTTGCACGACGCTGGCCGAGCCGCATCTCGATAACCGTGACGGAACAGGTTCCGGCCGCCACCTGGGGTGAACGCGGACTCCTGAACACGCGCGGCGAATTATTTGTGACCGAAGCGCGCCACATCCCGGCAGAGCTGCCGCGCCTGAGCGGGCCGGACGACAGCTCCGCGGCAGTTGCGAAACGTTATCTCGAGGTGCGCGACAAGCTCATCCCGCTTGGACTCGACCTGCGGCGAGTGCATCTCGATGCGCGTGGCTCCTGGGAAATGACGCTCTCGAACGGTATCGAGATACGGCTGGGACGACGTGACGTGGCCGAGCGCACAGAGCTGTTTCTCGACGTCGTCGCCAACATCATCACAGGTCGTGCCGCGGATATCGAGTATGTCGACATGCGGTACGGCAACGGTTTCACCATTGGGTGGAACGGTGGCGAGAAGACGCCTGTTGCCGAACCGAATCAGCAAGGGCGCAAGTTGCTCGCGTCCAGAGGAACGGAGTGAATGTCAAAACGGCCTGACAGAAACATGATTGTCGGACTCGATATCGGCACCTCGAAAGTGGTGGCGATCGTCGGCGAGGTCAACGATGAAGGCAACATCGAAGTCGTCGGCATCGGCTCGCACCCTTCTCGAGGACTAAAGAAGGGTGTCGTCGTCAATATCGAGTCGACGGTGCATTCGATTCAGCGTGCGGTGGAAGAAGCCGAACTCATGGCCGGCTGCGATATTCATTCGGTGTACACGGGTATTGCCGGCAGCCACGTACGCAGCCTGAACTCGCATGGCATCGTGGCCATTCGCGATACGGAAGTCAGCGCGTCGGACGTCGATCGCGTCATTGACGCGGCCCGCGCAGTCGCAATTCCTGCGGACCAGAAAATCCTGCACATCCTGCCGCAGGAATTCCTGATCGACAGCCAGGAAGGTATCCGCGAGCCGATCGGCATGTCGGGCGTTCGTCTCGAGGCAAAGGTCCATATGGTGACCGGTGCGGAAAGCGCCGCGCAGAATATCGTGAAGTGCGTGCAACGCTGTGGTCTCGAAGTCGACGACATCGTGCTCGAACAGCTCGCCTCGAGTTACGCCGTACTGACGGACGATGAAAAGGAACTCGGTTCCTGCATCGTCGATATCGGCGGAGGCACTACGGACATCGCCGTGTTCCTTGGGGGCGCGATCCAGCACACGGCCGTTATCCCCATCGCGGGCGACCAGGTGACCAACGACATCGCCGTATCGATGCGCACGCCGACGCAATACGCCGAAGAGATCAAGATCAAGTACGCCTGCGCCTTGTCGCAGCTCGCGAATCCTGACGAGACGATAGAGGTGCCGAGCGTTGGGGACCGGCCGCCGCGCAGGCTGGCACGCCAGACGCTCGCTGAGATCGTCGAGCCTCGTTACGAAGAGCTGTTTGGCCTCGTGCGCGATGAGCTGCGTCGCAGCGGCTTCGAGGAACTGATTGCGGCCGGCGTCGTGATTACGGGCGGGAGCGCGAAGATGGAAGGAGCGGTAGAGCTGGCAGAAGAGGTCTTTCATATGCCGGTACGGCTCGGTGCGCCCCAGTTCATCGACGGCCTCACAGAAGTCATTCGCAACCCGATACACGCCACGGGCGTCGGGCTGCTCTTGTACGGAAACGAAAATCTCTCCCGGCGCGACCGCCGCAGCACGCCGATCGGCGGCAACCTGGGAGAAGTCTGGGATCGCATGAAGTCGTGGTTCCAGGGGCATTTTTAAGAACTGTTTTTGTTGTTAATCAAGGGGTTTGCAGTGAGTACCCCACAGGGAAAGTCAAAAAGCGGAGGAAGACTCAATGTTTGAACTAATGGACACACACAGCCAAAGTGCTGTTATCAAAGTCATCGGTGTCGGTGGCGGCGGCGGTAACGCCGTCGGCCACATGGTCGACGCCGGTATCGAGGGCGTGGATTTCATTTGTGCCAATACCGATGCGCAGGCGTTGAAGGGGTCGCGCGTGCGGACCTCGCTGCAGATCGGTTGCAATATCACGAAGGGTCTCGGCGCCGGCGCGGACCCGGATATCGGTCGCCAGGCCGCGATGGAGGATCGTGATCGCATTCTCGGGGTTATCGAGGGCGCAGACATGCTGTTCATCACGGCGGGCATGGGTGGCGGCACCGGATCCGGCGCTGCACCGATCGTTGCCCAGGTGGCCAAGGAGCTCGGTATCCTGACCGTTGCGGTCGTGACAAAGCCGTTCCTGATGGAAGGTGGCAAGCGCATGCAGATTGCGGAACACGGTATCAGCGAGCTCGGCAAATACGTCGACTCGCTGATCACGATTCCGAACGAGAAGCTGCTCACCGTGCTTGGCGGCGAAACCACGCTGCTGGATGCGTTCCGCTCAGCCAACCAGGTACTGCAGGGAGCGGTACAGGGCATCGCCGAACTCATCACGCGTCCCGGCTTGATCAACGTCGACTTTGCCGACGTTCGCACCGTAATGTCAGAAATGGGCATGGCGATGATGGGTACCGGCGTATCCCAGGGCGAAGACCGTGCTCGCGAAGCAGCCGAAGCAGCCGTTTCGAGTCCTCTGCTTGAAGATATAAACCTTGCAGGAGCCAACGGCATTCTGGTCAACGTCACGGCGGGCATGGACCTGTCGATCGGCGAGTTCCATGAGGTCGGCAAGACGGTCAAGGAGTTCGCTTCAGACGACGCCACGGTCGTCGTCGGTACGGTGATCGACCCGGACATGACCGATCGCATTCGCGTGACGGTGGTTGCCACGGGTCTTGGCAAGAATGCCGCGAACGCCGAGTCGCCAATGCGGATCGTGCGTCGGCCAGAGGCGCAGGCCGAGCCGAACTACCACACGCTGGACAAGCCAACGGTGCAGCGCAAACGCGCCGTGGGCGACGGTCTGGGGCAGGGCGGATTACAGGAAGAGCTGCTGGACATTCCGGCATTCCTGCGACGCCAGGCTGACTGACGAGGAAGGGATGCGACCCCCGGTGCTACTCACTCACCGGCGGGAACCTCCTCCGCTTTACCGGCCCGGTAACCCCGGGTCGGTCCCTTCTTTCCCCTGCACACCGACTCTTCAAGAGCCTGTCACGCCTGTGCGCTAACAGCCTAATTCTTGTGGAGTTTTTGCTCATTATGGTAATCTTGCGCGCGACATGTTGAGACAACGCACTCTCAAGACCACGATCCGGGCAACCGGTGTCGGCCTGCACTCCGGCGAGAAGGTCTACATGACCCTGCGACCGGCCGCCGAAAACTCGGGCATCACGTTCCGGCGTGTGGACCTGGATCGTCCCGTGGACGTTCCTGCTGACCCAAAACTGGTCGGCGAGACGATGCTGGGCACCACGCTGGAGAAAGACGGCGTCAAGGTGGCGACTGTCGAGCACCTCATGTCGGCGCTGGCCGGCCTCGGCATCGACAACATCAATATTGATCTGTCCGCGTCCGAAGTGCCGATCATGGATGGCAGCGCCGGGCCGTTCGTGTTCCTCCTGCAGTCGGCCGGCATCGAAGAACAGAATGCCGCAAAGAAATTCATTCGCATCAAGAAGAAGGTGCGGGTCGAAGACGGCGACAAGTGGGCCGAGTTGTTGCCTTTCAACGGCTTCAAGGTGAACTTCGAGGTGTATTTCAATCACCCCGTGTTTAACAAGCTCAGCCAGAAAGCGACCATCGATTTTTCGTCAACGTCGTTCCTGAAGGAAGTCAGCCGTGCGCGTACTTTCTGTTTCCTGCGCGATGTCGAGGCTTTGCGTGAAAGAAACCTGACGCTGGGCGGCAGCATGGACAACGCGATAGTGCTGGACGACTACAGGATTCTTAACGAAGACGGCCTGCGTTACTCGAACGAGTTCGTGATACACAAGATTCTCGATGCCATTGGCGATGCCTACCTGCTGGGCCACAGCCTGATCGGCGAACTCAGGGCCTACAAGTCGGGCCACGACCTCAACAACAAGCTTATGCGGGCAATGCTTGCCGACGTGTCCAGCTACGAGGTTGTGACCTTCAGCGATTCGAAGCAATCGCCGATTTCCTACGCGACACCCGCGTACGCCTGATTCAAAGGACGGTCGGGTTCGGCGCGTCGCCGTAGACCTCGTCCGGATCGAACACTTTCTCGGTTTCCGTCCATTCGAGCGCCACGTGGCCCTTCGATTGTTTTGCCTCGAAATCGCGGGCGACGGGGACCTTGCGGTAGAAGCAGCTCCGATAGCCCACGTGGCAGCTGGCACCCCCTGCGACATCGACGCGCAACCAGATGCAGTCCTGGTCGTCGTCGACCAGCAGTTCCCGGACTGTCTGGATGAGGCCGCTGGTCGCGCCCTTGTGCCAAAGAACCTGGCGGCTGCGGCTGTAGTAGTGGGCTTCGCCCGTTGTGATGGTCAGCCGCAGGGCCTCGGAGTTCATGTAACCCTGCATCAGGAGTTCGCCGCTGTCGGCGTCGGTGGTTACGACCGTAATCAGCCCGCGTTCGTCGAACTTGGGCGCAAGGTCATTGCCTTCCTCAACCTGTTCGATTGAGGTGCGGTCTTTGAAGCGGACGGGGGCGCCTGACATTGCGAAATCTCGAAAAAGACAGGGGCAGGAAGAATACCTAGCGTAGCAGCGCTCATCAATGTTGTTATGATTGCGTTTTTTGACCGGCCGGACCCAGGAACAATGACCATACAGTTACATGACACCCTTAAGGGCAGGAAAGTCCCGTTCGAGCCCCGCGAGGAGGGGAAGGTGACGATGTACCTGTGCGGACCGACCGTATACAACTTTGCGCACATCGGAAATGCCCGGCCAGCCGTCGTTTTCGACCTGCTGGCGCGCATCCTGCGACGACGCTACACGTTGACGTTCGCACGAAATATCACGGATGTGGATGACAAGATCATCGCCGCGTCCGGCGAAACCGGCCAGCCGATCGGGGAGATAACGGCGAAGTTTACGAAGGCCTATAATGACGATATGGGCGCGCTGGGCGTGCAGCCGCCGGACATCGAGCCGCATGCAACGCAGCATATCGACGTCATGATCGCGATGATCCAGAAGCTCATCGACGCAGGCCACGCGTATGTGGCTGAGGGTCACGTCCTGTTCGATGTAGCCTCGCACAAGAAATACGGTGAGCTGTCCAAGCGGGATCTGCGCCAGATGATTGCGGGGTCCCGGGTCGAAGTCGCGCCTTACAAGAAAGCTGCCCAGGACTTCGTATTGTGGAAGCCCTCGACGCCGGATGTTCCCGGCTGGGATTCCCCTTGGGGACGCGGGCGGCCCGGCTGGCACATCGAGTGCTCGGCTATGGCGGAAAAGCACCTCGGCGACACGATCGACATTCATGCCGGTGGCCAGGATCTCGTTTTTCCGCATCATGAAAACGAGTGCGCACAGTCGAGTTGCGCGCATGGCGGCGCGCCGTTTGCGCGCTACTGGTTGCACAACGGCTTCCTGAGCATCGACGAAACCAAGATGTCGAAGTCGCTGGGTAACGTCCAGCTCGTGCACGACCTGATCGAAACGATTCCCGGCGAAGTCATTCGCCTCGCGTTGCTCGGTGCGCATTATCGCCAGCCGCTGGATTGGTCGGCGGAAACGCTCGCGTCCGCCCGCCGCCAGCTGGATCGCCTCTACGGTGCCGTGCGTGGCATCAAGGTGTCCGAAAAAGCGCGAGCGGCTGCCGAGGTGCCGGAGGCACTTGTCGCGGCGCTCGAGGATGACATTAATACGCCCAAGGCAATGGCCGAGTTCTTCGCGCTTGCGCGCTCGCTGAACAAGTCCAACGATCCTGAAGAAATGGAAGCGCTGGCGGCACAGATGTACGCGGCAGGTGACCTGCTGGGACTGCTCGGGCACGATCCCGAAAAGTGGTTTGCGGGAAACGTAAGTGGTGACGTTGCCACCGATCACATCGAAGCGCTCATCGCGAAACGCAATGAAGCTCGCGCCAACAAGGACTGGGCGGCGGCCGATGGCTTCCGCGACCAGCTTACCGAGATGGGTATTACGATCGAGGACGGGCCCGATGGCACGACCTGGCGGCGGAGCTGACTGTGACCAACGAAATCGCGCAGGCACAAGAGGAACTCATCGCCGACTTCGAACTGTTCGAAGACTGGATGGACCGCTACCAGTACCTGATCGACCTGGGGCGGCGCCTCCCCGAGTTTCCCGAGGAACTGCGGACGGAAGAAAATCGCATCCGCGGCTGCCAGTCACAAGTATGGTTCGTGGCCGACAGGAAAGACGGCCGGCTGGAGTTTCGCGCCATTAGCGACGCGGCCATCGTTTCCGGCCTGATCGCGCTGTTGTTGCGTCTCTACAGCGGCCGCTATCCGCAGGACATACTGGATACGCCACCCGACTTCGTCACCGCGCTGCAGCTCGAGAGCCACCTGAGCCCAACACGCAGCAACGGCCTGAGTTCGATGCTCCAGGCGATTCGACGCTTCGCGACCGAGGCGGTCGAGGCGGCCTGATGCCGAATGCCGTCAGCCGAATGCTCGCAAAGCCGCTGATCGGACTTGTGCGCGCCTATCGCCTGCTGATCTCGCCATGGCTGGGCTCCAATTGCCGTTACCAGCCCACCTGTTCGAGCTATGCGATCGAGGCGCTGCAGGTTCACGGCGTGCTCAAGGGAGGCTGGCTTGCGTTGCAACGCATCGGTCGGTGTCATCCCTGGGGTGGCTCGGGTTACGATCCGGTGCCGGGTACGGAGCAGGGCGACGATGAAGCTGGCTGACGTCTTTCGCGCGATAGCCTATCCGCTCACTACATCGGCCGTGTTCGTGCCGCTGCTCGTCTTCTGGCTGCTCACGTCCTTTGCGACCTGGGGTGGTGCGCTGGGCCTGTTCCTGCTGTTCCTCATCCTGCCGGCCGTCTTCCGTTTCCAGATGATCGTCCTCGAGGCTCGCGGTCGCGGCGTAGAGCCTGCGACACCGGATGTCGAATCCTTCAACTGGTTTGGCAATGCCTGGACTCTGTTTCCCACAGTGGTCTTCGTTTTCGTGACCTGGGCCGTCGTCGTGACCCTCGAGAATTTCGGAATCGCGTGGGCAATTGTCGTCACGATGCTCGCAGCCGCGCTCATTCCCGCATCCTTCGGCGTCCTTGCCATTACACGCTCACCCCTGCAGAGCCTGAACCCTGTGGCGCTTTACAGGCTGCTCGAGCGTTGCGGTTCGACCTTGTGGATAGCGTCGGTATTCCTGGTGATATCCTACGCGCTAAGCGACTTCGCGGGGAGTCTGCCCGCCATGCTCACAAGCTTTGTGCAGCTCTTCCTTACGTTTGCCTTCTTCTCTTTGACCGGCAGCGTGATTGAACCGCATGACCTTTTTGGCGAGGTCGATATTCCGGCGCCAGTCGAAAAAACCGCCGACGAAATATCGTCCGATGTAGAAAAGGCCCGAATCGCCGCGCTCGCGCACGCCTACGGCTTCATCAGTCGCGACAATCGCGCAGGTGGCTTCAAGCATATCCTCGGCGAGATCGAGAAAGATCCGGATCCTGCCGCTGCGTGGGCCTGGTATTTCGAGCGCATGCTTGGCTGGGAGCAAAAGCAGCACGCCATGTTCTTCGCCCAGGACTACATTCACGACGCGCTGGCGCATGGCGAGCACGTTCCTGCGCTCAAGGCGATCATGCGCTGCCGGCTCATCGACGAGAACTTCAAGCCCCGCTATGACGACCTGCCGGCGGCCATCCTCGCCGCGGAAAACAGCGGAAATTCGGAGCTCGCAACCGTGCTGAAGCAGGGCTGAGGCGCTACAATAAGCGCTATGGATAAACGTCTACTCACAATTCTGCGCTGCCCGGTTACGCATAAGGGCCTGTCTGTACTGAAGAAAGACAAACTCGAGAAGGTCAATGCCGCCATCAAGGCAGGCACGCTCGAGAGGCAGGACGGCGTCAAACTTGCGGAGCCCCTGACCGAAGCCCTGGTCACCGACGACGGCAAACGCGTCTACCCGGTCGACGAGGGTATCCCGGTCCTGCTCGAAGGCGAGTCCATTGCGATGGAGCAGCTTGTTTGAAGATTCGGGCTAACCAGCTTTCATCACATCTCAAGAACTCGCTTGCTCCCTGCTACCTCATCACCGGTGACGAGCACCTGCTGGTATCCGAAGCCGTTGATGAAATTCGTGACGCGGCCAGGGCGCGAGGCTTCGGGACGCGCGAACTGCACGTCGCGACGACCGGATTCGACTGGCATTCCCTTGCCGCCTCGACGGGCAACATGTCGCTGTTCGCCGAACAACGCATCGTCGAACTGCGCCTGCCGACAGGCAAGCCGGGCCGCGCGGGCGGGCAGGCCATCGTCGAGCTGGTCGAGCAAGCCGGTCCCGACTTGCTGTTCATCGTAACCGGCCCGAAGCTCGACGGTGGCGGCACGAATTCGAAGTGGGCGAAGACACTGGACCAGAAGGGTGTGAGCCTGCCTGTCTGGCCGATCGGTGTTCGTGAATTACCGGGCTGGATCGCGAACCGCATGCGCCAGGCCGGCCTGCAACCCGAACGCGATGCCGTGACCCTGATCGCCGACCGGGTTGAGGGCAACCTGCTCGCGGCGGGTCAGGAAATCGAAAAACTGCGGCTGTTGCTGGGCGCAGGCAAGGTGACGGCCGAGGACGTTAGCAGGGCCGTGGCCAATAGCAGCCGGTACGATGTCTACCAGCTGGCCGATGCAGCGATCGGCGGCGACGCGCGGCGCGCGGTGAAAATCCTCGGCGGACTCAGGGCTGAAGGTGTCGAACCCGTTATCGTCATGTGGGCGCTGACACGTGAGTTGCGCACGCTGGCAATGCTCGATGATGCCGTTCGCCAGGGGACGGACCTGGGCAGCGCCATGCAATCGGCACGCGTCTGGAACAATCGCCAGGGCCTGCTGCGTAGCTGCATCGGCCGCCACCAGCACGGCGCCTTTCATCGGATGCTCAAGGCCGGTGGTCGGGCCGATGCCGCAGCCAAGGGGCAGCGCTACGGCGATCCGTGGCAGATGGCGACTGACATCGTCGTCGGAATGGCCCGCACATGAAGCCTGTCGGCGTTTTCGGCGGCACCTTCGATCCGGTCCACTATGGCCATCTGCGGTCAGCCTTTGAGATGTTGCAGGCGTTGGACTTCGACGAGGTTCGCTTTGTGCCCTGCGGCGATCCGCCGCATCGGGGCATCACGTACGCGAGCGCCGCAGAGCGTTTTCGCCTGGTGCAGCTGGCAATAGAGGGGCAGGCAGGTTTCGTCGCCGACGATCGCGAGCTCCGCCGGGACGGGCCGTCTTACACGGTTGATACGCTCGCGTCGCTACGCGAGGAATTTCCAGACCGTTCATTGGGTCTGATAGTAGGTATGGATGCGTTTCTCGGGCTGCCTGGTTGGCACCGTTGGGAAGAGATCCTCGAAATCGCGCATATCGTCGTCGCCCACCGGCCGGGCTGGAAAGCGCCGGACATCGGTGTGCTGGGCGAGCTCATCAGTGAGTTTGGCACACACCGGGTCGACGACTTGCACGGATCGACGCTGGGGCGCATCCACATACACGCGGTTACGCAACTCGAAATCGCGTCGACAGAAATCAGGGACTTGATTGCCGCCGGTCGCGACCCGCGGTTTCTCATGCCCGACCGGGTTCGCGACGCGATCCTGGAATCGCGAATCTATTGAGCGTTGCGGGCCGCGGTCCGCCCCCGGAGGAGACAGAGTTTGAGCATTACAGAGAACCACGCATGAACAGCGAAGCACTGGCAGACCTGGTCGTAGAGGCCCTGGACGACGTCAAGGGTAAGGATATCGTGCGCCTCGACGTCCGCGACATGACGCCCATGACGGACTACATGGTCGTTGCAAGCGGCACATCGAATCGCCATGTCAAAGCGCTGGTCGACAATGTTGCCGAGAAGGCGCGGTCAGCCGGTCGCCGGCCTATTGGCATCGAGGGCGAGGAAGGGGGCGAGTGGGTGCTGCTTGATCTCCAGGACACCCTTGTGCACGTCATGCTACCCAAAGTGCGGGAGTTCTATAACCTGGAAAAACTCTGGTCGATCCGTCCGAGCGGGGATGCGGCGGCGACCGACGGCTGAGCCGTGCATATTCGACTACTGGCCGTTGGTGATCGCCAGCCGTCCTGGGTGGACACGGCCTTCGGCACCTATGCCGAGCGTATCCCGCGCGAATGGAAGTTCCGCCTCGACGTCATACCCACCGTGCGCCGCAACAGGAACGACAAGTCACGCCAGGCAATGGAATCCGAAGGCGAGCTGATTCTCGGCAAGCTCGCGCAGGCGGAGCAGATGGTCCTGCTCGATGAGCGCGGCAAACAGCTGACGAGCAGGGCGCTCGCTGGAAAGCTGTCGGACTGGCAGATCGACGGGCGCGATCTGTGTTTCGTCATTGGCGGTCCCGACGGCGTTTCGGACCGCTGCAAGCAGCGCGCCGATTTCACATGGTCCCTGTCGCAGCTGACACTGCCGCACGGGTTGGCACGCGTCCTGTTCGCCGAGCAGCTCTATCGCGCCCATTCGCTGCATACCGGCCACCCCTACCACCGCGCCTGACCGGACTGTAGTGAGTACTCGACCTCGGCTGCATCTTGTCTCCGCTTCGCCGCGCCGCCGCGAGATACTCACGTCTCTCGACCTCGCTTTCACGGTCGTTCCCGTCGCTGTTGACGAGACGCCGCTCGACAGCGAAACGCCGGGTGAGATGGTGCTGCGACTCGCTGTCGCAAAGGCCGGGGCGGCCGCCGTCGAGCCCGGAGACTTCGCCCTGGGCGCCGATACGGCCGTCGTAATTGACGGCAGAGCCCTGGGCAAACCGCTCGACGAAGCCGACTGCCTCGCCATGCTGGCGACGCTCTCCGGCCGCTGCCACAAGGTACTGACGGGCGTGGCGCTCGCCGGTGCCAACGGCGTGCGCACGGCGCTGTCGGAAACGGATGTGTATTTTCGCGAAATCAGCCGCGACGAAGCGCTCGCTTACTGGCAAAGTGGAGAGCCCTGCGACAAAGCGGGCGCCTACGCCATACAGGGCCTGGGCGGTGCGTTTGTCGAGCGGATCGAGGGCAGCTATTCCGGCGTTGTCGGGCTGCCCGTATTCGAAACCGTGGCACTGCTGAAAGAAGCAGGCTTCGGCGTGATGACCTGACAGATTGCGATGACGGACGAATCCCAAAAAGAAGAGATCCTGATCAACGTGACGCCCAGCGAAGTTCGTGCGGCGTTGCTTGAGAATGGCGTCCTGCAGGAGGTCTACATCGAGCGTGCCGCGCGCCGCGGGCTGATCAGCAACATCTACAAAGGGCGGGTCCTGCGAGTACTGCCGGGCATGCAGGCTGCGTTCATCGACATAGGGCTGGAGCGTACGGCCTTCCTGCACGCTTCCGATATCGCCAAGCCGAGCGCGCTCGAGAAAGGCGATGACGCGCCGAGCATCCGCGATCTCGTAAGAGAAGGCGACGAGATCATGGTGCAGGTTGTCAAGGATCCGCTGGGCAATAAAGGGGCACGGCTGACCAGCTACATCACGTTGCCCTCACGACATCTCGTGTTGCTGCCGCGCAGCGACAGCGTCGGCATTTCGGCGCGCATCGAAGACGAAGACGAGCGCGATCGGTTGCGCCGCATGGTCGAGGAATTGCTGGCGGAGAGGGATCTCAAATGCGGCGCTATCGTCAGGACCGTGGCGGAGGGCGCCGACAGGCCTGCACTCGAGTCGGACCTGCGCTATTCGCTCAAGTTATGGGAGGTCGTTAAGGAGCGGTTTAGCAAGAGCAGTGTAAAAACACTGGTGCACGAGGATCTGTCACTGCCATTGCGGGTCTTGCGCGACATGGTCACTGACGATGTCGAGCACGTCCTCGTCGACTCCGAGAGCGATTACGAGGCCATGCAGCAATTTGCGACAACGTTTCTTCCGGAAGAGAGAGCGAATATCGAGCTGTACCAGCGGCGGCGGCCGATTTTCGATCTGCACGGGATCGAGGACGAGATTCGCCGCTCGCTGGACCGGAGCATTCCGCTGAAGTCCGGCGGTTACCTTATATTCGACCAGACCGAAGCCATGACGACGATCGACGTCAACACCGGCGGCTACGTAGGTCATCGCAATCTCGAGGAGACCATCTACCGGACCAATCTCGAGGCTGCTGTCGCCATCGCGCGGCAACTGCGGCTCAGGAACCTCGGTGGCATCATCATTATCGACTTCATCGACATGGAAGAAGTCGACCACCGGGACAGCGTGCTGAACGCGCTGACACAGGCCTTGTCGCGGGACCATGCACGGCACCAGATCACGCCGGTGTCACCGCTGGGGCTCGTGGAAATGACACGCAAGCGAACGCGCGAAAGTCTGCAGCACATATTGTGTGAAGATTGCCCGGCCTGCTCCGGGCGGGGCTTCGTCATGACCGCCGAAACGGCCTGCCTCGAGATTTTCCGTGAAATAATCCGGCAGTCCCGTCAGTTCGAGTTTGACGAGGTCATGGTACTGGCCAGCCAGGAGGTCATCGAGCTGTTGCTCGACGAGCAGGCGCGCAGCCTGGCCGAACTCGAAGAGCAAACCGGTAAGTCGATTCGCCTGCAGACGGAGTCTTTGTACCTGCAGGACCAGTTCGACGTCGTGTTGATGTAGGCACCTAAAGAGCGCATGAAACAGTTC
>JAOUNK010000326.1 GCA_029881015.1 Gammaproteobacteria bacterium
GCTGCCTGGACTTTCATTTTAGCCGCCTTGATCTGCTTGACGAGCTTGCGCGCGCGATCCGTGTCGATGCCACGTCGCATGATCACTCTCTGCCGGGCTTCACTTCCGGAAAACTCCGGTTCCTGTTCGTCGAGACAACCGATATCGATGCCGCGCTTGGCGAGCTTCTGGTGGAGGATGTCCATCATCTGCTTGAGCTGGAAATCCGACTGCGTCGTCAGCAGGATCACCGAATCCTCGAGTTCGAATTTCGAGCCTGTTCCCTTGAAGTCAAAGCGCGTGGTGACCTCGCGGTTGGCCTGGTCGACACCATTACTGGCTTCGTGGGCATCGAAGTCGCTGACTACATCAAAGGACGGCATTGCAGGTTCCTTGGGTACGAGCGTGCAAAGGTACACCCGCACAGCGACCGGTGCCAACCCGCCCGCCGACAGAAACTGGCCAAGCAGACCACATATGCGTGCAGCCCTATGTTCGGCAAGCACACAGAATGCAGGGCATGTACCTTGTTGTGGGCCCGGACACGGAGGTCTCTCCGCAGCAATCGGCAGAGGTGTGGCGGCACCTCTGGGCGATGCGAAATCTCGCGCCGGTCAGCGCGATGCTGCCGGCTGCCGTTTCGTCGCCTTGCCCCCTGCTACCCGACGAACCGGCTGGCGGCGTGCTGGCCGCATCACTGATCGCCGTGCCGGGCGACTCGGCGTGGGTACCGCTGGAGCTGGACCTGTCGAAGTACCTGGCTCGCGATGGTGCGTTACGTCTCTCTTTACTGGATGCCGCGCTGCGGGCGGCGGTCGCAAAGGGTGAGCGAGGGCACGAATCGACGAGCTGGCCGAACGCCGTACAGCACGCAGACAGCCGGCTCAACCGGCGTCTTGCCATCCTGGTCCGCGGCTGGGGCGACGTGGTCGCACGACGACAGGCGGACCCGGAGGCGCTCGCCACGTTGCGGGAGGTGCAGCAACTCGCAAGTCACGTCGTTGCCGTGCTCACCAAGGCGTCGCGCGAAATCGCCGGAGAAAGCGGGTATTGCCCGGCGCTGGACGTCGCGGGCGCAAGGGCATTGCGTCATGGCCGGGAGATGAACGCGCGTTGGCGACGAGCCGTTGGTGAGAATGCGGTGCGGCACCGCAACCTCCTGACTTTGTCGCCCTGGGATGTCTTTCCCCGGCAGGAACCGGCTGATTTTCGCTACATCAACCTGCTGCCGTTCCTGAAGTACGCCAATTCAGTATCGTTCCAGCGTGACGTTGATATCGGTCACTGGAACGTCAATGAATTCAGAGGCTTCCACGAGAGGGTGGGCGCCATTCTGCACCATTCCGGTGCGCTTCCCCTCATTGCGAAACAGGTGTGAACTAGGATACCGTCTACCGTCCTTTAGGCGGAGCAGCAAGGGGATGCTTTGCAGCCGATAACACCTGACGCCCATGGCCTGGCGGTATTGCTGCTGACGGTTCTCGCGTTGTTTCTCTTTACGCGCGACAACATACCGCTCGAGTCATCGTCACTCGCGATCCTGATTATCCTGACGGCAGGCTTCGCGCTGTTCCCCTATGTGAAGGACGGCGAAGTTGCCGTCGGCCCTATCGATTTCTTTGCAGGCTTTGGCAATGAAGCGCTGATCGCCATCTGTGCATTGATGATGGTGGGCAAGGCGCTCGAGACCACCGGCGCACTGCAGCCGCTGGCGAACGTGGTTGGCAAGGCGTGGGCGACGCAACCTGTGCTCGCACTTGCCGCGACGCTCGTCGCCGGCGCGATCCTCAGCGCGTTCATGAACAACACGCCAATCGTCGTGCTGCTGATGCCTATCATTGTCGGCGCATCGCTGCGTTCCAAGTTCGCGGTGTCCGGGGTCATGATGCCGATGGGTCTTGCCACGATTATCGGCGGCATGTCGACGACGATCGGCACCTCGACCAACCTGCTGGTCGTGGGCATTTCCCGCGACATGGGGATGCATGAATTCACGATGTTCGAGTGGGTCCTGCCGACCATTATCGTCGGCGGCGCTGGCCTGCTCTTCCTGTGGCTGGTTGCGCCGCGACTGTTGCCGGACCGTACGCCGCCCATGGCCGATACGACGCCACGGATCTTCAGCGCACAGCTGCACGTCAAGGAAGGCGGCTTCGCGGATGGCAAGTCGCTGTCCGAGGTGCTTGCCAAGGCGGACGGCAATCTGCGCATCGACAAGATCCAGCGGACAGAGTCGCTGTTCCTGGCGAAACTGCCTTCAGTCATCATCCAGCCGGGCGATCGCCTGTTCGTGAAGGACTCGCCGGAGAACCTGAAGCACTACGAGAGCCTGCTGGGCGCAACCCTGTTCAACCTGTCGGACAACGAGCACCCGGTGGACGACGATACACCGCTCAAGGCCGAGGGCCAGCAGCTCGCCGAAGTCGTGATTACACGTGGTTCGCCGTTGCACCTTCGCAGTCTCGCCGCGGCTCGCTTCACCAACAGCTACGGACTGTTGCCGCTTGCTTTGCACCGCGCACGAGCACCGAGCTCGCAGGTCACGGGCGATCTGAACCTGATCCGGCTACGCGCCGGTGACGTGTTGCTGGTGCAGGGCACACGGGAAGCGATCGCGCAGCTCAAGGACAGTGGTTCCATGCTCGTGCTCGATGGCACCACGGACCTGCCACACACACACCGAGCGAAGCGCGCACTCGCCGTCATGGCCTTCGTCGTGCTGGCCGCCGCGCTGGGCGTGATGCCGATCTCGGTCAGCGCGATGGTCGGCCTCGGCCTGATGATCGCGACAGGCTGCCTGAACTGGCGTGAGGCCGCCGCGTCGCTGTCCATTCCGGTCGTCATGATCATCGTGACCGCGCTGGCACTCGGTAAAGCCCTGCTCGGCACGGGCATGGCCGACTATATCGCCGTGTCGTTCGTCAATAGCGCCTCCGGGCTGCCAGCGCCCGTGATTCTCAGTGCGTTCATGCTGCTCATGACCGTTATGACCAACATCGTGTCGAACAACGCAGCGGCAGCCATCGGCACCCCCATCGCGATCAGCATCGCGGCGCAACTCAATGTGAGTCCGGAGCCGTTCGTGCTCGCCGTACTGTTTGGCGCCAACATGAGTTTCGCAACCCCGTACGGTTACCAGACGAACCTTCTCGTCATGACGGCTGGTGGCTACAAGTTCGGCGATTTCCTGAGGGTTGGCATACCGTTGACCGTGATCATGTGGATCGGTTTTTCACTCGTCCTGCCAATGCTGTATCAACTGTAACCAAGCCGGGGTTGACGCCGGCACAGGCAGCGGGAATACTCGGGTCCATGAATGCTCGCACAATCAACCGCTGGTGGTGGCTGCCCTCAAAGGAGATGGCGGTCGGCTAAGCTGTAGCTGAGCAAAACAAACACGAAGCCCATCTCTGCCGAAAACAGGGATGGGCTTTTTTTTGAGGATGACATGCAAGCACCGTTCGACATAGCCGCCGACCTCGATACACCGGTCTCGGCTTACCTGAAGCTCAAGGCGCTGAAGCCGCGCTTCCTGCTCGAGAGCGTGGAGGGCGGGGAGCGCCTCGCACGATATTCATTCCTCGGCTTCGGTGAGGCACTCGAAGTTCGCATGGACGATAGCGCGTTGCGGATCAACGGCGAGTCGCGGCCCCGGCCAACAAACCAGCAGGAATACCTGGCGGCGCTGCGCGCTGCGCTCGTACAGGCACCGCAGCCACAACCCGCTCGGGACCTGCCCTTTGCGGGCGGCCTGGTCGGCGTATCCGGTTACGACGTGGTGCGGCTGTTCGAGAAGCTGCCGCAGGATACGGACAAGCAGGCCAATATCCCCGATGCAGCATTCGTCGCGCCGGCCTCACTGCTCGTCTTCGACCACGTGACGCGCCGCATCGCGTTGTTGCACGACGGGCCCGAACCGGAGCGCAAGGCGCTGCGTGCC
>JAOUNK010000327.1 GCA_029881015.1 Gammaproteobacteria bacterium
CGGCAACGGCTTCATCGTGCCGTCGGCGGACCGGTCGAACTGCATGAACACCAGGTTCCAGACTTCGACATAGCGGTCGCCATCCTCGTCGGGCGAACCCGGCGGCCCGCCCGGTACGCCCTCGCCGTGGTCGAAGAAGATCTCGCTACAGGGTCCGCATGGCCCGGTGTCACCCATCGCCCAGAAGTTGTCCTTGGCACCAAGGCGCGCGAAGCGACTCGGGTCGACTTTCATTTCATTAAGCCAGATGTCCGCCGCTTCGTCGTCGTCCTCGAACACAGTGACCCAGAGGCGCTCTTCGGGCAGGCCCAGGGTACCGGTCAGGAACTCCCACGCGTACTGGATAGCCTCACGCTTGAAGTAGTCGCCGAAACTGAAATTGCCCAGCATCTCGAAGAATGTATGGTGGCGAGCGGTGTAACCCACGTTCTCGAGGTCGTTGTGTTTTCCCCCCGCACGCACGCAGCGCTGCGATGTCGCCGCTGTCGTATAGCTGCGTTTGTCTTCGCCCAGGAAGACATCCTTGAACTGCACCATGCCGGCATTGGTGAACAGCAATGTCGGGTCGTTGCCCGGCACCAAAGGGGAGCTCGCGACGACTTCGTGGCCGTGATCGCGGAAATAATCCAGGAATGCCTGGCGGAGCTCGTTGCTCGTCATGGTTTTCATGGGGCGTATGGTAACGGCTAAAACGCCGATTGAATATGGTCTTGCTCGAACCCGCGGTACTGGAGAAACCGCATCTGCCGGGCCTTGTCCTTGAAGTCTGCGGGGGCGGCGTTGCCGAATTTCTTGCGGCGTTGCTCGCGTGCCAGTGCGCGCCAGTCGGGGTCGGCTTCCTCGATGGCGATCTCGATGGTCGAGTCGCTGATACCGCGCTGCCCGAGGTCAAGGCGAATGCGCACCGGGCCCTTGCCCTGGTTGATGCGTGACTGGACAAAGCTCTCGGCAAAACGCTGGTCGCTTTGCAGCCCCTCGGCGGCGAGTTGATTGACCGCCCGGGCCGCTACGTCGTGGTCGAAACCCTTGTCGGCGAGCTTCCTGACGAGCTCGGTCTGGCCGTATTCGCGGCGGGCCAGGAAGTCCATGGCTTTCCTGCGCGCTTCGAGCGGAGACGCAAAGCGATCTTCTTCCTTGTCAGAAAGAAGACCGCTGATGTCTTCATGGACAGGTTGCAGCTTACGCCTCGACGGCCTCAGCGGCGTCATCCGCGGCCTTTTCGGCCGCCGCCTCGGCCAATTCGGCCTTGCTCGGCAACAGCTTCGTCCGAATCTTGCCTTCGATCTCCGCGGCCATCTCCGGGTGGCTCCTCAGGAACTCGCGAACGTTTTCCTTGCCCTGGCCAATGCGGTCGTCGCCGTAGCTGTACCAGGACCCGGCCTTGTCGACGATGCCATGCTGGACGCCAAGGTCGATGATCTCGCCCATGCGCGAGATACCTTCGCCGTAGAGGATCTCGAATTCGGCCTGCTTGAATGGCGGCGACACCTTGTTCTTTACAACCTTGACGCGTGTCTGGTTGCCGATGACCTCGTCGCCCTTCTTGATCGCGCCGATGCGGCGAATGTCGAGGCGAACCGACGAATAGAACTTGAGCGCGTTGCCGCCCGTCGTCGTTTCGGGGCTACCGAACATGACGCCGATCTTCATGCGAATCTGGTTGATGAAGATCACCATCGTGTTCGACCGCTGGATGTTGCCGGTGAGTTTCCTGAGCGCCTGGGACATGAGGCGGGCCTGCAGGCCCATGTGGGAATCGCCCATCTCGCCTTCGATCTCGGCTTTCGGCGTGAGCGCCGCGACAGAGTCGACGACCACGATGTCA
Organism: Gammaproteobacteria bacterium; assembly: GCA_029881015.1. Lineage (GTDB taxonomy): Bacteria > Pseudomonadota > Gammaproteobacteria > Steroidobacterales > Woeseiaceae > UBA1847. Next base: position 1,826 of record JAOUNK010000327.1, read on the forward strand.
ACCGCGCCCGAGCGCACCAGCATGTCGGTGATCTCGAGCGCCTGCTCACCCGTGTCGGGTTGCGACACGAGCAACTCGTCCACGTTAACGCCAAGCTTTTCCGCGTAGCCCGGATCGAGCGCGTGCTCGGCATCCACGAACGCCGCCGTGCCGCCTTTTTTCTGCGACTCGGCGATGACTTGCAGCGTGAGCGTGGTCTTGCCGGATGATTCCGGACCGTAGATTTCGACAACGCGACCTTTTGGCAGGCCGCCGATGCCCAATGCGACGTCGAGGCCGATCGAGCCCGTGGAAATGGCTTCTATGTCTCTCGACGCCTGGCTGTCCCCCATGCGCATGACGGAGCCCTTGCCGAACTGTTTTTCGATCTGGCCCAGGGCCTGTGCGAGTGCTTTTTTGCGATTGTCATCCATTGTTTTGGTCCATTATTTTCGTCGTGTTCGGGCGCCGAAAGGCGTGATTTAGGGATACTGTGGATTTGCACAGTATTATTTCATGGAAGCCGCGTCAATAGTAGCTTTCAGGAGGGCCAAATCCGCCCAGTCTCTGCAGATTCTCGAAAAACCGCTCAAGTTACTGTTTCAGCGGGATGTAGCTTACCCCGCCCGGACCAGACACCGACTCCATGAGCTCGAAGCTCGACCACTCTGTCTGGACTCTTTGCGTCAATCGTTCGGTCGTGAATGGCCGCGCATTGCGCACCACGGTGATGTGCGGTCGGTAATTCCGGTCCTCGGGCCTGAGACCGAGATCCGACAGCACCTGGTTCAATGCGTCAACCAGTGCCTGCAATTCGTCGGGAACGGTCGCGGCGCTCAGGCTGGCGACCCTGGGTCGCGGCCAGTATTCGAGACGATCGAAATTCAGGCGAAACGGCTCGACATGAATGAGCTGCGCACGCTCCAACAGGTACGGGACGCGGTTCTCGGGGAACGGCCCGATGAACGCCAGGGTAACGTGCCAGTTGCGGCGGTCCACGACGCGGCCTTCCACGGTCTTGGCAACCGAGCCGACGACATCCCGCAGCCGCTCACGTTGCCGGTGATCGGGCCACAGGGCAAAAAACAGACGCTTGGTTTCCATCAGGCGATGCGCTCCAGTACGCCCTGCAGGGCGTGCGCCACGGTCAGTTCACGCACGAGTTCGCGATCGCCCGCGAAGTGCTCACAATGGGTGTCGGTCAATGCATTGGTGCCGTCCCGGACGGCCCAGGCGAACCACACGGTGCCCACCGGCTTTTCGGCCGTCCCGCCACTGGGACCGGCGACGCCGCTGACCGCGACAGCGATATCCGCACCACTCAGGCGCAGGACGCCCTTGGCCATCTCTTCGACGACGCGTTCGCTCACGGCACCATGCTTCTCGAGCGTCGCTTGCCTGACGCCCAGGATCGACTCCTTGGCACCGTTCGAGTAGCTGACCACACCGTAGGCAAAGACAGCCGAACTGCCGGCGATATCCGTGATGCTCTTGGCGATCCACCCGCCGGTGCACGATTCCGCGGTAGAGACCGCTTTGCTCGCAGCGCTCAGTTCCGCGACGACCGCCGCAGCGAGTTTTTGCAGTGCTTCGTGGTCAGCCATTGTTCAGCGGTAATCCGCGACGCCGCGTCGTGAAATCCTGTTGCTCATGCCTCTCCCTTGTCACTCAGCAGTGTTTTGTACAAAGCCACATGGCGTTCCGCCATCGTAACGATCGAGAACTCGTTTTGCATCCGTTCCCTGCCCGCTTTGCCAAATTGCGTCATGAGTTCCGGATCGTCGATGCAGCGAGCGATCGCGTCGCCGAGGGCGTCGCTGTCTTCGGGCGCGACGAGGAAACCGGTTTGCCCGTTTGCGACCGCCTCGACCATCCCACCGGCCGCAAAACCGACCACCGGCACGCACGCCGCCGCGGCCTTCAGCGCGGCAACACCCAGGCCCTCGGCCAGCGCCGGGTGCGCAAACAGGTCGAAGCACGAGACATAGGAATCGAGATCGTCGCGGAAGCCGGCAAACTGCACGACTTCGCCCAGCCCCAGGGAAGCCGCCTGCGCACGCAGCTGGTTGTGGAGGTAACCCTCACCGAACACGACCAGGCGAATCTGCGGATAC
>JAOUNK010000328.1 GCA_029881015.1 Gammaproteobacteria bacterium
GGCGACACTCTGGGTATTTCCGGTGGCGACACTCTGGGTATTTCCGGGGGCGACATCCTGGGGATTTCCGGCGGTGACACTCTGGGTATTTCCGGTGGTGACAGCCTTGGAATCTCTGGCGGCGATGCTCTGGGTATTTCCGGTGGCGACATCCTCGCAGGACCAGTAGATCGAATCGACGCTGTTAACGGTGTTTTTGAATCTATGGGTCAGATCGTCATGGCTTCACGTGATGCACTTTCCCGCATGAACGTCGGTGACTTCGTTTCAGTCCAAGGGTCGATAGCAGGGCCTGGTTGGCTGTACGCGGATGTTGTTTCGGTATCGAACACGCAGTACGTCCCGGGTGCTACGGAAGTATTTGTCACAGGAATGCTCAGCGCAGTTGACCGCGCTGCCGGCACGGCCCAGATGGGTGCGTTGACAATTGACTACACCGCCAGCCTGGGTGCAGGTGGGGCTCCGGCAGATGTCGTTTGGAGTTTCGCTGGAACGCGTCCTGTATCGAATGGCGTAATGGTTTCTGATCGGACGGGCGGTTTGCGCTAGGGGATCAGTTGAAAGAGCGAGTGCGATTTCGCTCATCGCCCGTTCTTTCGTTTAACGAAGAAAAAGCCACCTTTGGTGGCTTTTTCTTTGCCTGCGTTTCGTACAGGCAAAAAAAAGTCGGCGTCCCTGCCGACTTAGTTTCTCGTATCAACCTATGAAAGGAGATGCGAGGGTTGGAGGAGCCATCCCCGAGCGATTAGGGACGACTCGCGGGCAATACTAGAGTTGCTCCCGGATTCGTGGTGTGACCAGATTCACAGTTCAACTGCCTAAATAAAAAAGGGCGCCATATGGCGCCCCAAGCTGAACAAATTCGGTGTATTAAGTTAACTTCGACTTACTCCGCCGCAGGTTGCCGTAACCCGAGTATGTAATCGCGCAACTTTTCATTTTCGACCTGTTGTTTCAGCGCATCGGTGACGCTCTCAAACGGTGGTGGCGGGGACTCACGTGAATCCTCGCGAAGAATCACGTGCCAGCCGTATTGGGTCTGAACAGGTGCCTTGGTGAACTCTCCGTTTGCAAGTGCCTGTACGGCTGTAGAGAACTCGGGAACCATACGGTCCGGAGAGAACCAGCCCAGGTCGCCACCCGACGGTCCCGACGGTCCGGTCGAATTGGTCGTCGCAAGCTCAGCAAAGTCAGCGCCACCCTCGAGTTGCGCAATCAAATCCGTGGCTGCGGACTGAGTCTCAACGAGGATATGACGCGCCTTGTACTCGGTCGGTGGAGCGAGAGTGATTTGCTCGTCATACAGCGCACGCATCTCCTCCGCTGTCGCGCTGTTGCGTGTTATGAAGTCGGTGGCTACTGCCTGAGCGAGCATCGCCCGCGTCTGAAGTTCAATCTGTGCTTTCAGGCGGGGGCTTTCCTTCAGTGCTTGCGCACGCGGCTCATCGGATAACAGGTAGATGTCTGTCAGTTCTTCCCGAACAAGAGCAGTTTCCTCAGCCGTCGCCTGGTCCGCAGGTTTCTGAATCCGCGATTCCAGGTACATGTTGAAAACGTCTGGGCTGATGCTGACCGCCGTATCGTCTTGTGCCGACACGAAGCCTGACACAGTTAAAGTGACGGCACCGACCAGGGCGGCGATACGCTTGGCGCGGGCTTCCCCGGCAGGTTTACAAAAAATCATAGTGTTTCCTCATAGCGAAGTTTGCGCATGATATACGAATACGTGCGCAGAAAGGACTATTCAGCGGGCGCTTTTGCCTGAATACGCAAAGCATGGATATCGGTCTCCATGAGCGAGCCCACCGCGTCATAGACCATGCGGTGGCAGGCCAGCGGACGCTTCCCAATAAAGGCCTTTGACTCGATAGTCACATCAAAGTGCCCGCGCCCGTCCCGGGCGCCTTCATGCCCGGCGTGCAGGTGGCTCTGGTCTTTTACCAGCAGATAACTTGGCGCAAATGCGTCCCTTAGCAGGTTCTCAATCTTGCTCACCCTGTCGCTGCTCATGGGAGAACCTTCAGATAGGGCTTCACGGTCACCTTGTCGTAAACGCCGGTTGTGACATAGGGGTCCGCATCCGCCCAGGCCTTGGCGTCTTCCAGCGAATCAAACTCTGCGACGACCAGGCTGCCTGAGAATCCGGCCGGACCGGGATCGGGCGCATCAATGGCAGGATGAGGGCCGGCAATCAGCAGGCGCCCTGCGTCGATGAGCGCCTGCAGGCGCGCGAGATGGTCCGGGCGCGCCGCCCGGCGTTTCTCAAGCGAGTCCTCAACGTCTTCGCTAATAATCGCGTACCACATGGTGTTACTCCGCCTCGGTGTCGTCGTCGCCGATGATACCCGCGATCCAGAACGTCTGAGCCGCGATAAAAACGAACGTGAATGCCATCAGACCGAACACCTTGAAGGTCGCCCAGGTTTTCTCGGAGTAGTTGTAGGCCACGTAGATATTCAGCAGTCCGGCGACAACGAAAAACAGCACCCATACCAGGTTGAGTCTCTTCCACTGGGGCGGCGTTATCTTCTCGAGGTTCATGCCTTCGACCAGGCCAAAGAACCTCTGCGCAAGCGGTTTCTCGCCGAGCCAGGTGCTCAACAGAAACGCAAAGCCCACGGCCCAATAGAACGCCGTCGGCTTCCAGTAAGTGAAGTAGGGGTTTCGGAAGTACAACGTCAGGCCGCCGAACGCGAGGGCAAAGACAGTCGACCACAGGTACATCTTGTCGACCGAACCACTGCGAAAACTCTTGATGGCCAGGCCGATTGGCATGGTGACCATCAGGACAATAACAGCGGCATAGATGTCCTTGAGGAGCAATGTCCCAAGGAACAGCAGCAGCGGGAAGAATTCGAATATCATGTTCATGGTGGCCGCGAATAATAGCCCAATGGCCGGGCTATGCGCGAGGGCGAAGCTCGCCTACAATCCGCGCGTGGCCAAATTGATAGAAATTCACCCGTCCGATCCCCAGCCCCACCGGGTCCGGAAAATCGTCGACAGGATCCGCGATGGCGCGCTCATCGCGTACCCGACGGATTCGAGTTACGCATTCGGGTGTCGCATCGGTGACAAGAAGGCGATCGATCGAATCCACCGTATTCGCCGCACCGACAAACACCACAATTTCACACTCGTTTGCGCAGACCTCTCGGAGATCAGCGTCTATGCGCGAGTCGACAACTGGGCCTACCGCCTGGTCAAATCCCTCACCCCGGGCCCCTACACATTCATCCTGCCGGCTACGCGGCAGCTGCCAAAGATGCTCCAGCATCCCAAGCGGCGCACAATTGGCATTCGCGTTCCGCAGCACAAGCTGGTCAGCGCGATGCTTGCTGAGCTGGGCGAGCCCATCATGAGTTCCACGCTCTCCTTGCCGGGTGAGGAGCTGCCGCTGACGGACCCGGCCGAAATCGAGGAGCGCATTGGTCATGAGGTGGATGTGATCGTCGATTGCGGGCCGACAGGTCTGGAACCGACCTCCATTCTCGACCTTTCCGGCGGCTCGGTTGAGATCCTGCGTGTCGGTCGTGGCGACGTCAGTCAGTTCACCTGATTCTCCAGAGATGCGATAGAATGCCGGGATCGCAGCCGGAAGTCGTATGAAGCCCGAACTTACAGTCCTGACCCCTGAAGACGCCCCCAAGCCACATCAGGACGAAAAACAATCCCCTGCACAGGGCGAGATGCCCTTCGCCATCGTTGACGGCGAGCCCGTCACGACGCTGCCGCAGGATTTGTACATTCCGCCGTACGCGTTGCAGGTGTTCCTCGAGGCGTTCGAGGGCCCCCTGGACCTGCTCCTGTACCTGATTCGCCGACAGAATATCGACATCCTCGATATTCCCATCGCCGAGATCACCAAGCAGTACGTGCAGTACATCGAGGTGATGAACGCGTTGCATC
>JAOUNK010000329.1 GCA_029881015.1 Gammaproteobacteria bacterium
AGAATACCTACAATCCGGTCGGACGTTTCTGGTACGTGCAGCTGACGTACGACGCGGAGCTCTGACAGGTTGAAGTAACTCCGCCCGGATTCGGGCGGAGGTGCCTCGCTTTGGCCCGATAACGTTGTATCCGCGCAGCGGCAGCCAGGAGTTTTGGTTACGATGAAGCAGCGAACCGACGCGCCGATAATCGCGCAGCACGTGAATCCGATCGTGATCATGATTGGCATCCTGCTGCTCGCTACGGGACTAACCTACATCGTCGATTCTGGTGCGTTCGAGCGTGACGGCCGACTGGTCGTTCCCGGCAGCTATCAGCCGCTGGAGAAAGACGCCTCGGTCCTTGACCTGTTGGCCATTCCGTCCGAGGAGCAACACGAGGTCGCTCCCGTCAGCCTGATCGGTACAGCGCTCGCGATTCCGGTGGGCCTCGAGCGCATGGCCGGCCTCATTTTCATGGTGCTAATCATCGGCGGCATGTTCGGTATCGTGACGCACACCGGTGCCATCGATGCCGGCCTCGAAAAACTTCTGAGCAGCGTGCGTGGCAACGTGTACATACTGGTGCCGGCATTGATGCTGGTATTTGCTGCGGGCAGCAGTTTCCTCGGTCTCGCTTCCGAGTACCTGCTCATCATTCCCATCATGGTGGCGATGGCGACGCGGCTCGGGCTGTCCAGGGTAATTGGCCTCGCGATCGTAACCGTGCCGGTAAAAGCGGGTTATCTGTCGTCGGTCACGAATCCGATACCGCTCAGCATCGCGCAGCCGCTGGTCGGGCTGCAGATCTTCAGTGGCGCTGGCGTCCGTTTCGCATTTCTGCTCGTGTTTATTGCGGCAGGCATCGCATTTGTCTTGTACATGATCCGGCGAGAAGGGGTGAATGCGGTCGCATCGCTGGATATCAACCACGATGACTTGTCGCTGCGCCACAAGCTTGTATTGTCCGCGCTCGTCGCCGGCGTCGCGTTCCTGGTGTACGCATCGAATCGCTGGCATTGGAGTCATACGGAGCTGTCTGCCTATTACATCCTGCTGAGCATCGTTGCGGCTGCCGCAGGCGGCATTCCGCCGAGCGAAGCGGCCGGCGCTTTTGTCAGCGGCATGAAAAAAATCCTGATGGCGACGATGCTGATCGGTGTTGCGTCTGCGGTCGCAGTTGTCCTCGAACAGGGCCGAATTCTCGATTCGATTGTACATTCCCTCACCGCGCTAATCGGTGGCGACAGTGCATTCGTCACCTCTATCGGCATGTTCGTTTCCCAGCTCTTGCTTGACTTCCTGATTCCCTCGACGTCAGGTCAGGCGGCCGTCAGCATGCCGATACTTGGACCGCTGGGCCAGTTGACCGGCGTGACGCCGCAAACGACGGTTCTGACCTTCCTGTTTGGCAACGGCATCACCAATATGCTGACACCAACCTCGGGCACTTTGCTCGCCTACCTGGCAACGGCACAGGTCGGTTGGGTTGAGTGGGCCCGGTTCATATTCCGGCTCTGGGTTATCTATATTTTCATCGCGATCGCGTTGCTCGGCGTCGCCGTAAGCATAGGCTTCTAGGCGCCGTCGCGCTGAAGGACCGACCGTGACGGCCAACTACGCTGAAGCAGAACACACCGACCTTACTGTTGATCGCGACACAATGGTGCCAATGCGTGACGGCGTCTGCCTCGCTACCGATATTGTTCGTCCGAGTCAGGTTGGCGGCGGGAAGGTCACGCCATTGCCCGTGATCATGGAGCGTACGCCCTACGACAAGCGCGGCATCAGCCGATCCGAGTTAAGTATTGCGGACCCGCGGCCGGCAAGTCGCGTCGAAATCGCGGAGTACTTCGCGCGTCACGGATTCGCTGTCGTGATGCAGGACTGCCGTGGGCGTTACAACTCCGAGGGCGAATTCCACAAATATCTGAACGAAGCCGAGGACGGCTACGACACGCTTGCATGGTTGGTAAAACAGCCTTGGTGCAATGGCAAGGTCGGCACCATGGGGTTGTCCTATGGTGCGCACACACAATGCGCGCTCGCTTGCCTGGCACCGCCCGGGCTGTCATGCATGTTCATGGACTCGGGTGGATTTTCGAGCGCCTATCATGGCGGTATTCGTCGCGGCGGCGCGTTCGAACTCAAGCAGGCGACCTGGGCCTACCGGCATGCGTTGCGCAGCCCCGAAACCCTGGCTGACCCGGTTCGTGCAGCCAAACTCAAGGAAAAGGACATCCGGGAATGGTTCCGACAGATGCCGTGGCAGCCCGGCGCTTCCCCGCTGAGTGCGGCCCCTGAATACGAGGAGTATCTGTTCGAGCAGTGGCGTGCCGGGACTTTTTCAGACTACTGGAGGCGGCCCGGGCTTTACGCTGAAGGTTATTACGATCGCTTTCCGGATGTGCCGACCGCGATCGTGGGCAGTTGGTACGATCCTTACGTACTGACCTGCCTGACGAACTTCAGCGAGCTCTCGAAACGGCATCGTTCGCCGACGCAACTGATCATGGGCCCATGGACGCACGGCGATCGGTCCAGGACGTACGCCGGTGACGTCGACTTCGGTCCGGACGCGACACTCGATAATAATATTGCGGCCGATTATCGAGAACTTCGGCTGGCCTGGTTTCGCCGCTGGCTCAAGGGTGCGGAAGGAGAGGTCGAGGAGCACGATGTCCGCTACTTTCAGATGGGCGGCGGAAGCGGTCTGCGAAACAGCGATGGCAGGCTGAGCCACGGTGGTCGCTGGAGAACCGCTATCGAGTGGCCCCCTCCTGGAACGCAAGAGGACGTTCTGTATCTGGGCCGGGATGGCGAATTATCGGCTGACCCGCCGGCCGAATCAGGCGAGCTCTGTTACCAATACGACCCCGAGGACCCGGTTCCAACCATAGGCGGCGCGCTCACGTCCGGCGAGCCTTTAATGCGGGGCGGCGCGTTTGATCAAAGGGAATCGGGCCGAATATTCAAGTACCGGGGCCTGCCCAATGGAAGACCCATATCGGAGCGTAAAGACGTGCTGGTGTTTCAAACGCCGCCGCTCGAAAAAGCGCTGGTTGTCAGCGGCTCAATTGTGGTGGAGCTATTCGTGTCGACCGACTGCCCCGATACTGACTTCACGGCGAAGTTGATCGATGTCTACCCGCCGAATACCGACTACCCGGACGGTTTCGCGATGAACATCACCGACGGCATATTTCGTCTTCGCTATCGCGATAGTTGGGAGCGAGAGTCGATGGCGGAGGCCGGCGAGATCTACCGCATCAGAATAGAACCGTTTGCTGTTGCCAATCTGTTCCAGGCCGGCCATCGACTGCGCCTCGACATCTCGAGCAGCAACTATCCTCACTTTGACCTGAACCCGAACACGGGAGCGCCAGAGGGTTGTACCGCTGATTTCCGGGTTGCGACAAATTGTGTTTACTATGGCGCGCGCCATCCCTCCGGAATGCGGCTGCCCATCGTTAATGATGAGTAGAATGCCGTTATGAGTAGCCGTCGACGCTTCCTCAAGACAATTGGATTACTGCCCTTATTCTCGGTGCCAGGCTGTGCGAAACGCGTGCGTGGTGGTGGCGGCCTTCGAATCACATTGTCGGGCCAGGCGCTAATGTCCTACCCGCTGTGTGAAGAGCCCTACGCGGGGATGGACGAGATCGTCGCGGAACTACGTAAGGGCGATGTCGTATTCACCGATCTCGAAGTGGCCATAAAAACAGACCAGTCAGGCACGCCAACGCGAGACACTATCTTTCTGCACACAGCACCTCCTACTACGCTGGACTGCCTGCGTACCATGGGCTTCACCGCGCTCGCGCTCAGCAACAATCATGCCTGGGATCTCGGCACCGATGGCTT
>JAOUNK010000042.1 GCA_029881015.1 Gammaproteobacteria bacterium
TTGCCATCTGCGTCGAGCTCGACGAAGTCATCTTCGCCCAGCGCCACTTCTGGCAGCGATGCCTTGCCTTCAAGCACGGCGTCCGCGACTATCGTCGAGTACAACTCAATGGCGCGCATCGCATCGTCGTTGCCGGGGATGACGTAGTCGACCCCGTCGGGTGAGCAATTGGTATCGACGACGGCGACAACAGGAATGCCCAGTTTCTGCGCTTCCCGGATCGCGATATCTTCATGGTCCACGCCGACGACGAACATCACGTCCGGCAGCGATCGCATGTCCTTGATACCACCCAGGCTGCGCTCGAGCTTTTCCTGCTCGCGCGTCAGTCCCAGGATCTCTTTCTTGGTGAGTCCCTCGAAACCGCCGTCCGCGGCCATGGCCTCAAGCGTCTTCAGGCGCTTGACCGACTGGCGGATGGTCTTGTAGTTGGTCAGCATACCGCCGAGCCAGCGCTGGCTGACAAAGGGCATGCCACAGCGGGCCGCGTGCGTGCGCATGGCTTCGCGCGCTGCGCGCTTGGTCCCGACAAACAGGACGGTGCCGCCATCGGCAACGGTCGCCTTCACGAACGCACTGGCTTCGCGCGCCAGGGGCAGGCTTTGTTCGAGGTTGATAATATGGATCTTGTTACGTTCGCCAAAGATGAACGGTGCCATCTTGGGGTTCCAGTAACGGGTCTGATGACCAAAGTGTACGCCAGCCTCTAGCATCTGGCGCATGGTTACGTCTGCCATTTCGATTTCTCCGGGTTAGGCCTCCGTATACCCCATTCCACAACCCCTTTTTCAGGTGGGGCACCCAGCAGAATGTGTCGATATACGTGTGATTTAGTGTCGCCGGAAAACTTAAGTTGCCCCCGGCGCGCGCGCTTTATACCATAGCCGGCCGCCGACAGTAACCCTTTTTTACAAGGACAGATTTCAGGTACCCATACGCTTGCATCGAGTCTGAACAGCGCCGTTTCGACCCGATACCAGCGAACTGCTACCCATTGCTTATGACGGTAACGATCAAGACACCCGAGCAGCAGGAAAAAATGCGCGTTGCCGGCCGCCTGGCCGCCGATGTACTGGATATGATCGGCGATTATGTCAAACCGGGCGCGACCACCGACGAACTGGACCGGATCTGTCACAAATTCATCGTCGAAGAGCAGGCCGCTATCCCTGCCCCGCTCAACTACCGGGGATTCCCGAAGTCGATCTGTACCTCGGTCAACAATGTCGTCTGCCACGGTATTCCAGGGGAAAAGACACTGAAATCGGGCGATGCCGTGAACATCGATATTACGGTCATCAAGGACGGATTTCACGGCGATACGAGCCGTATGTTCCTGGTTGGAAAGGAAAATATTCTCGCCAAGCGACTCTCGACGATCGCCAGGGAGGCCATGTGGCTCGGCATCGAGGAGCTGGCCCCGGGCAAGCATCTCGGCGATGTCGGCGCGGCCATTCAGCAGCACGTCGAATCGCACCGCTACTCGGTGGTCCGCGAATACTGCGGCCATGGCATTGGCGAAGTATTCCATGAAGACCCCCAGGTGCTGCACTACGGCAGGCGCGGCACCGGTATGGAATTGCGTGAAGGTATGACGCTGACCGTGGAGCCCATGGTCAATGCCGGCAAGGCGGGCGTGCGCCTGTTGCCCGATGGCTGGACCGTCGTCACGAAAGACCGGAGCCTGTCTGCCCAATGGGAACACACCTGCCTGATTACGGCCGATGGCTTCGAGGTGCTCACCCTGGGCGCCCACGAACGACCGTGAATAAGAATTAATTTCAATGAGTTATGAATCTATTCGCGAATCGCTGGAAGCTTCTGGCGAGGATTTGCGCATGCGATTCCTGGCCGGCGATTCGGTCGTCGACCTCGTGCACTCAAGGGCCCGCCTGATCGACGATGTCCTGACGGGTCTCTGGCGCGGGCATATCGAGCCGCTTGGCGCCGCGCTGGTCGCGGTGGGTGGCTATGGCCGGGGCGAACTGCACCCGTATTCGGACGTCGATATCCTGCTGCTGCTGCCCGATGCCCTGCCGGACAACGCCGATGAGGGCCTGTCGGCCTTTGTCACGGCCCTGTGGGACGTCGGGCTCGAGGTGGGCCACAGCGTGCGCAGCGTTGCCCAGTGCGGCGAGGAAGCCGCCGCTGACCTGACGGTTGCAACCACGCTGATGGAGGCACGCCTGCTGGCGGGCCCCGCTGCGCTGTTCGCCGCCATGCAGGACGCCATTGCCCCGGACAAGATGTGGCCGTCCGACCGGTTCTTCGAGGAAAAGCGCAAGGAGCAGATCGTCCGGCACCATCGTTATCACGATACCGCCTACAACCTCGAACCCAATGTGAAAGGCAGCCCTGGCGGCCTGCGCGATATCCAGATGATCGGCTGGGTGGCAAAACGCCATTTCGGTGCCGCCAACCTGGCGGAACTCGTCGACCACCGCTTCCTGACCCGGGGCCAGCTCCAGCGCCTCGAGGAAGGCCAGGCCTTCCTGTGGCGGATTCGTTTCGCGCTGCACATTCTCACGGGGCGGCGCGAGGACCGCCTGTTGTTCGATCACCAGAAGAACCTGGCGAAAATGCTGGGCTATGAGGACGCGGCGTATACGCTGGCCGTTGAACAGCTCATGCAGCGCTATTACAGGACGGTCATGGAACTTAGCCGCCTCAACGAGATGCTCATGCAGCTGTTCGAGGAAGCGATCCTCATGGATCCGGCGGCGCCGGCAGAACCGCTCAACGCGCGGTTCCAGGTCAAGAACGGTTTCCTGCAGACCGTTCACGACAACGTGTTCCGGAACGAACCGTCCGCGCTCCTCGAGCTCTTTCTCCTGCTGCAGCAGAATCCCGGGATACGCGGCGTCAGCGCTCCGACCATCGGGCTGATCAAGCGCAATCTTCACCTGATCGACGATGAGTTCCGGCAAAATCCGCGGAACCATCGCCTGTTTCTCTCAATCCTGCGTGCGCCCGAAGGGGTGACGCACGGCCTGCGCCGGATGAATCTCTATGGCGTCCTCGGGCTCTACATTCCGGCCTTTGGCCGCATTGTCGGGCGCATGCAGTACGACTTGTTCCATGCGTATACGGTCGACGAACATACCTTGTTCGTGGTCAGCAACCTGCGGCGTTTCGCACTGACGCGTTTTAACGATGAATTCCCCCACTGCAGCGAAATCATGCAAGCGCTCGAGAAACCCGAGATCGCCTATCTGGGCGGGCTGTTCCACGACATCGCCAAGGGGCGCGGTGGCGACCATTCGGAACTGGGCGCCGTCGACGCGGAAGCATTCTGCCTGGAGCACGGCCTCAGCAAGTACGAAGCCGGCATCGTGGCCTGGCTCGTCCGCAATCACCTCGTGTTGTCCATGACAGCGCAGAAAAAGGATATCCACGACCCTGACGTCATCAACGAATTCGCGATGACGGTGGGGGATCCGCTGCATCTCGATTATCTCTACCTGCTGACGATTGCCGATGTGCGGGGCACGGACCCCAAGCTCTGGAACTCCTGGAAAGCACAGCTATTCAATGACCTCTATGTCCTCACGAAACGTGCCCTGCGGCGCGGTCTTGAAAACCCGATCGATCGCGAGCTGTTGCTGAACGAAAAGCGGGAGAGCGCCAGGGCTATTCTCGCAGAGCGCGGCATCCCGGAAGAACGGATCGATTACGTCTGGTCCCTGTTGAACGACAACTATCTCCTGAAACACCGTGTGAAAGAGATCACCTGGCACACGGAGTGGCTGGCCGATTCGGATACCGAGTCGGAGATCGGGCTCGTCGATGTTCGCCCACGCCACACTGGAGATGGCGTTGAAGCGGTGCTCTACACGCCGCGAGAGAAGCGGACGTTTGCGCACGCAACCGCGGTGCTCGACGAACTGGGCTTCACGATTATCGACGCCCGCATCGTGCCGCTCGACAGGGACCGCAACATCGTGACGCTGGTCTTCATGGAGCTCGACCAGCGCGTGGACAGCGATGAGCGGCGCATCGCCAAAGTACGGCGTGCGCTTACGCGCATACTGACCGCACCGAGCGACAAGATGCTGTCCGTCACCCGTAGCCTGCCCCGCCAGGCACGCATGTTTTCCTCCAAGACGACGGTCGATTTCAGCCAGAGTACCGCCGACGACCACACCGTCCTCGAGTTGCGTGCTACAGACCGTCCGGGCCTGTTGAGCCGCATCGGCCAGGTGTTCATCGAGCAAGGTATCGATATCGAGGCCGCCAAGATTGTGACTATTGGCGAGCGCGCAGAAGACGTATTCTACGTGTGCCTCGAAGGCGGCGGCGCGCTGGACGAGCAACAACAGCAACAACTGGGCGACGCGCTGCTGGAGCAGCTGGACAGCCGCACCATCAACACCTGAGAGCGAGCACATGCAGGAACTGGAACAGATAATCGAGGACGCTTTCGAGAACCGCGCACGGGGATTCGAGAACCGGGTGCAGGTCGAGGCTGCCGTGCAGGAAGCAATTGCGCTGCTCGACTCCGGTGAGGCCAGGGTCGCCGCAAAGAAGGACGGTGAATGGCACGTCAATCAGTGGCTCAAGAAAGCCGTGCTACTGAGTTTCGGCCTGAACGAGAACAAGGTGATTGAAAGCGGCCACAGCCGTTTCTATGACAAAGTCCCGATGAAGTACGCGGACTACACCGAGGAGCGGTTTCGCGCAGACGGTGTGCGCGTGGTACCCGATGCGATTGTTCGCAAAGGCGCCTATGTCGCACCCGATGTCGTATTGATGCCGAGCTACGTGAACATTGGCGCCTTTGTCGACAGCGGCACGATGGTCGATACCTGGGCGACGGTCGGCAGCTGCGCGCAAATCGGCAAGAACGTTCACCTGTCAGGCGGTGTCGGTATCGGTGGTGTCCTGGAGCCCGTCCAGGCCGGGCCTACCATTATCGAGGACGACTGCTTTATCGGCGCGCGCTCGGAAGTTGTCGAGGGTGTCATCGTCGAAGCAGGATCCGTCATCTCCATGGGCGTCTACCTCGGCCAGAGCACGCGCATTTACAATCGCGAAACCGACGAGATCACGTACGGCCGGATTCCGGCCGGTTCGGTCGTCGTGTCGGGCAACCTGCCCTCGGCTGACGGCAAGTACTCATTGTACTGTGCGGTCATTGTGAAACAGGTTGATGCCAGGACCCGCTTGAAGACGGGCCTCAACGCTTTACTGAGAAATCTGGACTAGGGCAATGCTCACTATCTACGGAATCAAGAGCTGCGATACTTGCCGCAAGGCACGCAAGTTTCTCGCCGAGAACGACATCGAGTTTCGTTTTCACGATGTGCGCGATGACGGCCTCGATATACAGATGCTGGAACGCTGGGCGGCGCGGCTTGCATGGGAGAAGCTGCTGAATCGCCAGAGCCTGACCTGGCGCAAGATCCCGGAGGTCGACCGCGCTGGCATGACCAGGGATCGCGCATTCGCGCTGATGCTGGATCAACCGACACTCCTGAAGCGCCCGGTACTCGAATCACCGCAGTTCATGGCGGTCGGGTTCTCCGAGAAACGCTTCGGCGACTTCTGGAAAAAGGCGAACGCCTAGCCGATACGGCCGGTAATGTAGTCTTCCGTGAGCTTGTGCTGCGGGTTTGTAAAGATTTTGTCGGTTTTGTCGACTTCGACAAGCAGCCCCAGGTGGAAATACGCCACACGTCTCGAAACACGGGCGGCCTGTTGCATCGAGTGCGTGACAATGACGATGGCGTAGTCCTCGCACAGCTCGTCCATGAGATCCTCGATACGTGCTGTTGCGATCGGATCGAGCGCCGAGCAGGGCTCGTCCATCAGGATCACTTCCGGGTTTACAGCGATCGTACGCGCAATACACAGGCGCTGCTGCTGACCGCCTGACAGACTGGTACCGGGCTCGTCCAGCCTGTCCTTGACCTCGTTAATGAGGCCCGCGCGCTCCAGGCTGGTATACACGATATTGTCGAGCTCCGCCCGATCCGCGGCAAGGCCGTGAATGCGAGGGCCGTAGGCTACGTTGTCGTAGATGCTTTTCGGAAACGGGTTCGGTTTCTGGAAAACCATGCCCACGCGAGCGCGCAATGCAACGGGATCCTGTTCCTTGCGGTAGATATCCTTGCCATCGAGCGTGATCTTGCCCGTGACCCGAGCTGTGTCGATCGTGTCATTCATGCGGTTGAGACAGCGCAGGAAGGTCGATTTGCCGCAACCCGATGGACCGATCAGCGCGATCACTTCCTTCTTGCCGATTTCAAGCGAGACATTCTGGATGGCATGGTTGTCGCCGTAGTGAACGTTGACGTTTTCGGCCACCATGAACGGGTTCTCGGAGTGAATATTGCCGACAGTTTCTCCCGACAATACGGTCTTTCGTTTCGGCATCTCCCGCAGCACGGTATTCTCAACGGCTGGTGCATCCCGGCGGTTGGGAGCCGGCGGCGGCACTTGCTTGTCGGGAGTTACTTCAGTCATCGCAGACATTCTCATACAGGTACCTTGATAGCTCAATCACTGCGCTTACCATTTGCGTTCCATCCGTTTCCGCAAGATGACCGCAGCCAGGTTCATAACGAGAAGAAAACCGAGCAACACGATAATGGCGGCGGACGTGCGCTCGGCAAACGCGCGTTCCGGGCTGTCCGCCCAGAGAAAAATCTGTACAGGCAACGCCGTTGCCGGATCCGTCAGGCTGCCCGGCACATCCACGATAAAGGCGATCATGCCAATCATCAGCAACGGCGCGGATTCGCCGAGTGCGCGGCTCATGCCGATGATTGCGCCTGTCAGCATGCCTGGCATCGCGAGAGGCAGGACGTGGTGAAACACGACCTGGGTCTGCGAGGCGCCCAGCCCCAGCGCCGCTTCGCGGATGGATGGCGGCACGGCTTTAATGGAGGCCCGCGAAGCAATGATGATGACCGGTAATGTCAGCAACGTCAGCACCAGGCCACCCACCAGCGGCGCAGACCGCGGCAGCGCGGCCCAGTTGATGAACACGGCCAGGCCCAGCAGGCCGAAGACGATCGACGGAACGGCAGCGAGGTTGTTGATGTTGACTTCTATGAGGTCGGACCAGCGGTTGCGTGGTGCGAATTCCTCGAGGTAGATCGCGGCGGCAACGCCTATGGGGAACGACAGGACCAACGTTACCATCAGCATGTAGAGCGAGCCCATGACGGCGCCCTTGATGCCGGCGAGCTCCGGCTCGCGAGAATCACCGTTCGTGAACAACGCCTTGTTGAAGCGGGTCTCGAGACGACCCGCCGCGCGCAGCGACTCTACCCAGGCGATCTGCCTGTCGGAGACCGGCCGCAGAGCTTCTTCGAGGTTCGCGTCGATATTGCCCTTGATCAACATGTCGATGGTCGACGATGCCGGCACCCACAGGGTCTGTGTCGTACCCAGTAACCCGGGATTCTCCTCCAGGAGGTCCCGAACCTGGTAGGCAGCACCAACACTGACGATCCGGTACAACGCGCGTCTGTCCTGCCGACTCGAGACTTCCGGTAGCTCTTTTCGCAAGGCGGTACGCACCAGGCTATCGAAGTCCGCGTAGGCGAGGTCCAGCTGTCCGCCCGGCGCAAGTACATCCTCGTTCAGTTCAATGTCGAGCTGCAAATAGGTTTGCTTGAATGCCGACGCACCCTGGGCGACCAGGCTCGAGAAAAACACGCCGAGGAATACGATGCCGATCCCCGTGGCAATCATGCCAAGCAGCCTGAACGTAAACTCCCTGCGCCGCCGGCGCGGCATTCCTGCCTCGACCTTTTGGCTGGTTGTCCTGTTTTCGCCCACACTCACCGCCTAGTCGTACTGCTCGCGGTACTTGCGTACCACGCCCAGACCGATGACGTTGAGAAACAGGGTGACGACGAACAGCATCAGGCCCAGCGCGAATGCGGCGAGCGTCTTGGCGCTGTCGAATTCCTGGTCACCAACCAGCAGGGTAACGATCTGGACCGTCACCGTCGTCACTGCCTCGAACGGGTTTGCCGTGAGATTCGCCGCAAGACCTGCGGCCATCACGACGATCATGGTTTCGCCGATCGCGCGCGATACGGCCAGCAATATTCCACCAACGATGCCGGGCAACGCGGCCGGCAGTATCACTTTGGTCATTGTTTCGGAGCGAGTGGAACCGAGGCCCAGCGCGCCGTCGCGCATCGCCCTCGGCACGGCGTTAATCGCATCGTCAGAGAGCGACGACACGAGGGGGATAATCATGATACCCATCACGAGCCCTGCGGCGAGGGCGCTCTCCGAGGCCACTTCGAAGCCGGCGGCCTCACCGGCCCGTCGCACCCAGGGCGCAACGGTCAATGCGGCGAAGAACCCGTAGACGACGGTCGGGATACCCGCCAGGATCTCCAGGAGCGGCTTGGCAATGCCGCGAACCCTCGCGCTCGAATACTCGGCAAGGTAGATGGCCGTCATCAGGCCGACAGGAACCGCAACGACCATCGCTATCGCGGTAATAAGCATCGTCCCTGCGAACAGCGGAACCGCGCCGAAACTCCCGGACGAACCAACCTGGTCCGCACGAATCGCGGTTTGCGGACTCCAGTTCAGGCCGAACAGGAACTCCATCACCGGGACCTTCTGAAAAAATCGAAGCGCCTCGAAGAGGACCGAAAGCACGATGCCGACCGTGGTAAGTATCGCGATACTGGAAGCCGCAATCAGGAACCAGCGCACGACATGCTCCACACGGTTGCGGGCACGCAGGTCAGGATGAATCCGGCGCCAGGCAATCGTGCCACCCAGACCAGCGATGCCGAGCGCAAGCACCGCGAGCAATTGGCGGCTCTTTGCAGCGTAGTTGTCGAATTGTGCCGCCGCATCCCGCAGCACTGCATCGACGTCGACACTGACGACGTCACCCGCGGCGAGATTCCGGATATTGTTGACGAGCAGATTCAACTCGCCGGCCGGTAAGGCCTGGTAGCTTTCGGGCAGGCCGCTGACGACCAGCGCAACGATGACCCTGGGTTCAACCAACACCCAGAGGAGCAGCAGCCCGAGGGCCGGCAGCACGACCCAGATCGCGACGAAGTAACCGTAGTAGCCCGGCAGGGAATGCAAAGCCATCCCGTGGCCATGCCCGCCGACCAGGGACAGCGAGCGTTCACGCCCGAAGTAGAAGGCGGCTATGGCCATCAGGCCGAGACGCAGGACGAGTGTTGTGTTTTGCATATTCTTGCAGTTGCAGCGAATGGCGGCGACCCGGAGAGGATCGCCGCCTCGCCAAGCTCGTCTGGCGCCCTATTCTGCGGCCATGGACAGCGGCCTCAGATCACGAACGGCCGCCGCCACATCGCGACGCTCCTCATCCGGCATGGGAATGAGGCCACGATCGGACAGGTAGCCCTCCTCACCCCAGGCACGCTCGCTGGTGAACTCGCGCAGGAAGCCGCGCAGGCCGGGAATAACGTCAACGTGCGCTTTCTTTGCGTAGAAGTAGAGCGGCCGCGACACCGGGTATGCGCCATCGGCAATCGCATCAAACGTCGGTGCGACACCATCGACCAGTGAGCCTTTGACTTTCTCTATGTTCTGGTCAAGAAAGCTGAACCCGAAAATACCGAAGGCGTTCGGGTTGGCCTGCAGCTTCTGCACGATCAGGTTGTCGTTCTCGCCGGCCTCGACGAATACGCCATCCTCGCGAATCGTGTGGCAAATGGCCTTGTAACGGTTCTTATCGGTATTCTTGAGCGCCGCGATCCATGGCGTTGCCTTGCAGCCGCCTTCCATCGCCAGCTCGACGAAGGCGTCCCGTGTGCCGGAGGTCGGCGGTGGTCCGAGGACCTCGATCCTGATTGCCGGCAAATCCGGGTTGACCTCGGACCAGGTCGTGAACGGATTCTCGACCAGTTCACCATCGGCCTCACCGGGAACTTCCTTTGCCAGGGCCAGGAACAAATCCGCCCGACTCAGTTGCATCGTCTCGGCGCCGATCGCATTGGCAAACACGATGCCATCGTAGCCGATTTTCACTTCGATAATCTCGGTAACCCCGTTGGCCGCACAGGAATCAACTTCTGATTGCTTGATCGCGCGCGACGAGTTGGTCACGTCCGGGTAGTCGACGCCGACGCCGTCGCAAAACAACTTCAGTCCACCGCCCGATCCGGTCGACTCGATCTTGGGTGTCTTGAATTCACTGCTGCGTCCGAATCGTTCAGCAACGACAGTTGCAAACGGATAGACTGTCGACGAACCAACGACGTACACGTAGTCGCGGCCAGCCTGTGCGAAAGCACTCGCCGACAGCGTCAGCCCGAGGGTCGCAATGGCTGTAAGTACGGCCGCTTTGCTGGTATTACACACAGTAAGTTCTCCGGGATGTTGAGTAATCATGCGCAAAGCTTAAGCCCGGAATGTTACCGATTTGTTGCAAGACGCTCGACAAACGTCCCGGATTCGCGGATATTCGGTTCTGTTTTTATTTATATTAATCAATAATTTAAAATATATACCTCAGAAATGCCTAACGAACAGCCCGATGCAACAATCGACCTTCTGTGTGACCTTCTCAGGCGGCCGTCGGTCACGCCGGACGATGCCGGTTGCCAGGAACTCCTCAGTGAACGACTGGCTGCGGTCGGCTTCACCTGCGAAACGCTGCAATTCAACGACGTGACAAACCTGTGGGCACGGCGTGGCGACACCTCGCCTGTCTTCTGCTTTGCCGGTCATACCGATGTCGTGCCGCCGGGCGACCGGGCGCAGTGGCACTCTGACCCGTTCGAGCCGACCTTCAGGGACGGCCTGTTGTACGGTCGCGGCTCTGCCGACATGAAGAGCGGTCTGGCGGCCATGATCGTCGCGATCGAGGAGTTCGTGGAAAAGCACCCTCGGCATGCCGGTAGCATCGCCGTGCTGATTACGAGCGATGAAGAAGGCCGGGCGCGTGACGGCACGCTCCGCGTCATGGAGGCACTGGCGGCACGCGACGAGCACGTCGACTGGTGCGTTCTTGGCGAGCCATCCAGCCAGAACAGCCTCGGCGACATCGTGCGCATCGGGCGGCGCGGATCGCTCAGTGGCATGCTAACGGTCAACGGCGTGCAGGGGCACGTCGCCTATCCACAACTTGCCGACAACCCGATCCGTCGCTTCGCGCCAGTGCTCGCCGAACTTCACGAGATCGTCTGGGATAACGGCAACGAGTTTTTCCCGCCGACGAGTTTCCAGGTCGTCGACGTCCGCGCCGGTATCGGGGCACCCAACGTCACTCCCGCCGAACTGACGGCACGCTTTAACTTCCGTTACTCCACCGAATGGACACACGAGTCACTGCAGGAGAAAGTGCACTCGGTATTCGATGCCCACGAGATCAATTACGAACTCAACTGGCATCTTTCCGGCAAGCCGTTTCTCACTGAACCCGGCAAGCTCATCAACGCCGTTCACCAGGCCGTAACAGAACACACGGGGTATGCGCCGGAGCTGTCAACCGGCGGCGGTACGTCGGACGGACGCTTTATTTCGCCGGCCGGCGTGGATGTTGTCGAACTTGGGCCCGTCAACGCGTCAATTCACAAGATCGACGAGCATGTCAGGGTCGAGGACGTGATCGTGCTCACCAGCATGTACAGGCGCATCATGGAATTGATGCTGCTCTGACGATCAGGCTTTCCGGAAGTTGTTCCAGATTCCGGCAATGCCGAGACCGCCCAGGCCGATTACCACCCAGGTCGGCATCGACAACCCGAGCAGGCGCCAGACGACCTCCGCGCATTCGCCGGAACCCTTGAAGATCATGCCCAGGGCATCCGACAGCGGGAAGTTGTCGACGATGTATTCGAAACCCGGACCGCAAGACGGGATGTCCTCTTGCGGCATGTTCTGCAGGCGCACATGCCAGCTCGCGACGCCGACACCGAAGCCTGCGGCCAGGAACACCAGCACACCGTAGACCCTTGCACCAAGAGTGCCCGGGTTGTGCAGTGCGGCAAGCAGAAAGACCAGCCCCAGGGAGATCGTGGCCATGCGCTGGATAATGCACAGTGGGCAGGGATCGAGAAGCAGGACGTGCTGCGCATAGAGAGCGAAGCCCATCATTCCGGCACAGGCCAGGAAGCCTGCCAGGTTCAGCAGGCGGCGGTTCGGTAATATCATCGTCTACAAATCGGGTGTAGTGGTTTCGGGAATGGCAGTATGACGCACATCCCTACCCTGCACCATATAGATCACGTACTCGCAGATGTTCTTGGCGTGGTCGCCGATTCGTTCCAGCGAGCGCGCACACCACGTCACGTTCATGACCCGCTTGATCGATCTCGGATCCTCCATCATGAAGGTGATGCACTGACGCTGGATGGCCTCGTATTCATCGTCGACCCGCTCGTCTTCGCGGACGACATCCCACGCCTGCTCCACGTCAAGGCGTGCGAACGAATTCATCGCGTCACGCACCATGTGGGCCACGTGGTGGCCGAGCGTCTTCAACTCGCGGTAGGAGTCGGACGGACGGTCCATCGCGGCGAGTTTTGAAGCCAGGAAGCCGATCTTCTCGGCCTCATCGCCAATGCGCTCGAGATCGGTGATGGTCTTGATGATCGCGACGATCAGTCGCAGATCCCCTGCCGTCGGAGCGCGCGTGGCGAGAATGCGACCGCACTCCTCGTCGATATTGACTTCGAACGTGTTGACCTTGTAGTCATCTTCCGCGACCTTGAGCCCGAGTTCGCTGTCGCCACTGACGATCGCGGAGATCGCCAGTGACAACTGCTGCTCGACCAGGCCACCCATGGCGAGAACATGATTGCGCAGGTCCTCGATATCCTTGTTGAAGCGACGGGATATGTGATGGGTCAGGTCAGATGGGTCCATGGTGGCTCTCCGGCCGGTCTCAGTCGAACTTGAATTCTACGTCAAGCTGCAAGCGATTGTAGTCGTGCTCGGTGCCCTGGAAGCGATCGACATTATTGAGGAACAGGGTGCCCCCAACGGCGATTCTCTTCGACACAGCGTACTTCGCCTTGAGCATGTGCCCGTCGGAGTCGGTACCGCCACCCCCGAAGTCCGAGTCGTTGAACGTTCCGACGACAGCATCGGCTTCGATGTCCTGGTAGGTCCAGCTGAATTCCATCTCACCATCATTCCTGGCCGAACCAAGCTTCGCGCCAACGGCATAACCGGTGTCCTGGGTGCTGACCTCGTTGTTCTGCGTCAGGTGTGCATAGATCCTGAGCGGCCAGTCGCCGACTTTCGTATCAAACTGGGCGAAGACTTCCGTGTTCCTGTAGTCGTAAATATAGTCCCCGTTCAGGTCGACGGAATTGCCATTCGCGCTGCCATCGTAAAACGGTTCATTGCCGACAGTATTGGAATAGGAAAAATACCCTGCCCCGGCTGTCAGGCTGGCATTTTCACCGACGGCAAACGTGTAACCGGCCTGTACAACGAACAGCAGGGAATCATCGCTGCTACTGCGTTCCTCGACCGAGAAGCCGCCGGCCGTAACGAAAAATCCAGCCGACGTGAACTTCATGGCCAGACCTTCAGGATTGAGGTCACTGTCCCACACCAGCGGTACACCGCCGGCGTTGAACATCGGGTTTTTCATCTTGCCGCCGTAGACATTCAGATTGTCGTTGATCTTCCAGTCGACATAGGCAAGGTCTACGCCGATGTCCTTCGTCGAAAACCCGTCGTCGAACGACTGGTTTGTAGAAACCGGACTATCGCCTCCGGTCGCCAGCTGAAAAACGAACTTGACGTCGTCCGTCACTTTGGCATTCAGGCCGAAACGTGTCCGGAATCGCATGCGATTGCGCTCTTCCTCACCGTCCTCGTCAATCGCTTCGTAGCGAAGCCGTACATCGCCCTTGAAACTCAGGCGATCGGTCCAGTCTTCCTGGGCGGCGGCGGGTGTTGCCGCGAGTACCAGGATGAACACTGCGGTTGCGATTTGTGCAAAAGGTCTCATTGTTTTTTATCCCCGGATGGGGCGAACGCCCCGGTTTCTGTAAGGTTTCTGGAATAAGTAAGCGGCAAGTTACGGCGCCTGCGTTTCGCTTGTATGACAGCTATATTGCAGTTTTATGACAGGGAGGCGATGGAGGCGGCGACAAGCCGGTCCGCGGGAAACCGACAGCGGAATTCACTGCCCTCGCCAGGCTCGCTATTGATCGTCAGCTCCGCGCCGTAGCGCACCAGCACGTGTTTGACGATGGCAAGACCCAGGCCCGTGCCACCATGGTCGCGACTGCGCCCCCTGTCCACGCGGAAAAAGCGTTCCGTCAGCCGCGGGAGATGCTGTGCATCGATTCCCTCCCGGTGTC
>JAOUNK010000330.1 GCA_029881015.1 Gammaproteobacteria bacterium
CGCACGCTACGTCGGGAGTGAAATTCCGGACGAAGTCCTGATGTGGCAGGACCCGATACCGGCTGTTGACCATGAACTGGTCGACGCTGCCGATATCGCAAGCCTCAAGGCCGAGATTCTCGATTCTGGGCTGACGGTCACCCAACTTGTCAAGGCTGCCTGGGCGTCGGCCTCGTCTTTCCGCGGCTCCGACATGCGCGGCGGTGCCAATGGTGCTCGCGTTCGGCTCGCCCCTCAAAAGGACTGGGAAGCGAACGATCCGCAAGAACTCGCCAAGGTCCTGAAAACCCTCGAAGGTATCCAGAAGGACTTCAACGACGGGCAAAAAGGCGGCAAGAAAGTATCGCTGGCCGACCTGATCGTGCTCGGCGGTGCTGCAGCCATCGAACAGGCTGCCAAGAACGCCGGCCATGACATCCGTGTTCCGTTCGTTCCTGGCCGCATGGATGCCTCACTGGAACAGACTGACGTCGAGTCGTTCGGCGTCCTGCAGCCAATGGCCGATGGATTCCGCAACTACTATGGCAAAGGCAACCTGCGTTCGCCCGCTGACATGCTGGTCGACAAAGCCAACCTGCTGACGCTGACGGTTCCCGAAATGACGGCGCTGGTCGGCGGTATGCGAGCGCTGGACGCGAATACGGGTGGCACGGATCATGGTGTCTTCACCGACCAGCCCGGCGTGCTGAGCAACGACTTTTTCGTCAACCTGCTGAGCATGTCGACGCAGTGGAGCAAGTCGAAGACCGACGGTATCTACGAAGGCCGGGATCGCGCGTCAGGCAAAGTCGTCTGGACGGCGACGCCGGTGGACCTCGTCATCGGATCGCATGCAGAGCTGCGCGCAATCGCCGAAGTGTATGCGGCAACTGACGGTGAAAAGAAGTTCGTGAGCGATTTCGTGGACGCATGGACCAAGGTCATGCAGCTCGATCGCTTCGACATGTAGCATCGTGCCCCGCCGGGGTTCGGCGTGGCCTCGCAGGCACAAACCAGGACGGCCCTCCATGTGAGGGCCGTCCTTCGTTACAATTCTTAACACACGAGCACGGCAGCACAGCTCATAATGCATACCTTGTTTATTGGGCGTCACTCGGCGCCTGATCGTGCCAGGCAGGAAGATCGATGTCCGAGACAAACCCGCCGAGCAAATCGGCTGCCGACCGGTCACTGGTGACAGCCCTGGCTGTCCTGCTGGCCCTGCCGGCCGGTGGCTGCGCGGTGTCCGGCATCGAAACGACGCCGGAAGAAATCCCGGTACCGGACGCATGGAGCCGGAGCACCGATGCCGCGGCCAGCGATGTGAGCCCGGGCTGGCTCTCTTCGTTCGGCGATGCACAACTCGAGAAGCTGGTGGCGGAATCGATCGCGAGCAATTTTGTGCTCGAGCAGGAGCGGCAACGCTGGCAGGTCGCGCGCCAGTCCGCCGTCATCGCCCGGTCGTCGCGTTTCCCGTTGTTCGACGTGTCGCTTGATGGGTCGCGCCGCGTTACCGACAACACGACAGGTGGAAGTACCACAATCGACGCCTTCAGCGCGGCAATCGGTGGTCGCTTCGAAATCGATCTGTGGAGGCGACTGTCGAAAGCGCAGCGCGCAGCGGAGCTGTCGCTCGCCGGACAGGCCGCGCGGCTTGCTGCCACGGAACGCAGTGTCGCAGCGACTACGGCGGGTCGGTATTTCGATGTGCTGGAAGCCGAGCAACTTCTCGATGTCGCAAGGCAGCGTCTGCAGAATGCCATTGCCAGCCACGACATCGTGGCAAGCGGCTATCGCCAGGGCCTGAACGATGCGCTCGACCTGTATCTTGCGCGTGATCAGATCGAGCGCGAGCGCGCAAACGTCGCGCAGCTTGAACAGAGCCGACTGGAGGCAATTGCGGATCTGCAACTGTCACTTGCGCGCTACCCGGATGGCGACATCGGGCTGGCGGGCGAGCTGCCAGTGCCAGGCGATACGATTCCGGTCGGCTTGCCATCGGAACTGCTGACGCGGCGCCCGGATATCCAGGAGGCCTGGTTCGACCTGCTGGCCGCAGATGCCGAGTTGGCCGTGGCGCACAAGGCGCGTTTCCCGAGTCTCTCGCTCGTGGGCAGCACAGGCGCGAGCTCGACAGAGTTCTCCGACCTGCTCGACGGCGGGGCCGCGGCGTGGTCTCTCGCGTTCAGTTTGACGCAGCCCCTGTTCGAGGCAGGGCGGCTGGCTGCAATCGAGGAACAGAGGTTGGCCGAGGTTCGCATTGCGGAACAGAACTGGCTCGATACCGTGTACCAGGCTTTTGCCGAAGTTGAAAACGCGATCTCGAGGACCGCATCGCTCGATCGGCGCTATGCTGCGCTGGTCGAGGCTGAGAAAAATTCGCGAGCGGCGCTCGAACTCGCACTCGACCAGTATGGCCGGGGACTGGTTACTTACACGACCGTGCTTGTGTCGCAGCGCCAGGCGTTCGATGCTGCCGCGACGGTCGTACAACTGAAAAATCAGCGCCTGCAAAATCGCCTGGCGCTCAATCTTGCCCTGGGCGGTAGCTTTGAGGCGGTGAACTGACAATGTCTAACAAGAAAAAACTGCTTCCCGTAATCATCCTGGGTGTGCTGTTGCTGGTCGCCGCAGTCATCATGATGAACCCGCCGCAAGCGCCGCAGCAGCGCAATGGAGGCGGGCCGCAGATGGTCGTAGAAACGCTGGAAATCGTGCCTCGCGACTACGCCGTCGAGCTGGCCAGCTACGGCATCGTCAGGCCGCGCACACGTAGCATGCTGGTCGCCCAGGTTGAAGGTCAGATTGTCGACATGAGTCCGAACATGCGAGAGGGTGGTTTCTTCGAGCGCAATGACGAACTCGTGACCATTGACTCTCGAGACTATGCGGCCGACGTTCGCATCTCGGAGGCGACGCTGGCCGACGCGCGCCAGGCCCTGTCCGAGGCGGAGGCGCGTACGAACCAGGCACGGGAGGACTGGTCGCGGTTAGGCAATGAGGGTAAGGCACCCGACCTCGTGCTGCGGATACCGCAACTCGAGGCCGCCAAAGCCAGGGTATTGTCCGCCGAATCGGCGTTGCAAAAGGTACGCCTTGACCTGGAACGGACGCGGATCCGTGCGCCGTTTGCAGGGCGCGTGCTGAAGAAGTACGTGGACGTCGGGCAGGTCATTTCCCGCAACACGCAACTTGCCGATATCTTCGCGACGGACGTCGTCGAGATACGGCTGCCGATCAGGAATCGCGATTTGCCCTTCATCGACCTTCCGGAGTCCTACCGGCACTCGGATGGGATCGAGAACACCGGCAGGCGCGTCACAATCACGTCGGAGCTCTCGGGCGCGGCTACCTGGGAGGCGGAACTCGTGCGGACCGAGGGCGCCATCGACGAGACGGCGCGCCAGCTGCATGTCATCGCGCAAATCAGGGATCCGTTCGCGCCACCACCTGGCGGGCAGACGCCGCTCAAGATTGGCCAGTACGTCACGGCGAAGCTCGAGGGCAAGCTCGTGCCGGATGCGCTCGTCATACCCAACAACGCCATCTACCAGGGCACCTATGTCTTTGTCGTCGAGGATGGCGTGCTGTGGCGCCGCGACGTTGAAATCTTGTGGCAGAACGAGTCCGAGGGGATCGTCTCCGCCGGCCTCGCCGCCGGCGATCAGCTTGTGACAACGTCGCTGGGCCAGGTGACGTCGGGTATTCGCGTCACAACGCTTGACGACGACGGCCGCCCCGGCATGAGCAACGACAAGTGATCGGCTGGTTCGCACGCAATTCCGTTGCCGCCAACCTGCTGATGGTGACGATCCTCGCGGGCGGTGTCCTGGCAATGGCAAAGGGCGTT
>JAOUNK010000043.1 GCA_029881015.1 Gammaproteobacteria bacterium
TCAGGATCGATGAAAACGGCCACGACTTTCACCCGGACTGGCAACGCATCTGCGACACGATCAACGAAAAGACGCGCTTGATCATTCTCAATTTTCCACACAACCCGACCGGCGCGACTCTCTCCCGGGGCGACCTCGACAGGCTCGCTGACCTGGTTCGCGATACGGACTGCTACCTGTTGTCGGACGAAGTCTACGAGCACATTGTCTTCGACGGAGAGCCGCATCGGAGCCTGGCAAGTCACGACGAACTCTGGGAGCGCTCGATGGTCGTCTGCTCTTTCGGCAAGACGTTTCACGCAACCGGCTGGAAGCTCGGCTACTGTGCCGCGCCGGCGCATCTCGGCAATGAGTTTCGCAAGGTACATCAGTTCACGACGTTTTCCGTCAGCACGCCGATGCAACACGGCGTCGCCGATTTCCTGGTGAGCCATCCTGCCTTCTACGAAGACTTGCCTGCGTTCTACCAGCAAAAGCGCGACCACTTCTGCAGGCTACTTGCAAATTCGAGGTTCAAGCTACGTCCGGCACGCAGCACGTTCTTCCAGATCCTGGATTACGGTGATATCAGTGACGCGGTCGATGCGTCCCTGGCAAGGCAATGGACGCGGGAAATCGGCGTTGCGTCGATCCCGCTATCGGTATTTTGCGAAACACCGTTCACGGGAACTCGCCTGCGCTTCTGCTTTGCGAAGGACGACGCCACGCTCGAAGACGCCGCAAGGAAACTCTGCGCGCTCTAGGCGCTGCCGAGCTGGAACGCGACGAGCGCACCAAGATAGCCGATGGTCGTCATGTACGCCCAGGCAAAGATCGGCCAACGCCAGGAATTGGTCTCACGTCGAATGATCGCGAGCGTCGCCGCACACTGCAGGCAACAGGCGTAGAAGATCAGCAAGCCGATCACCATCGGCAGCGTAAATACTTTCGAGCCGTCGGGCCGCGTTGCGGATTTGAGCCTGCCGCTGAGCGTACCTTCATCGGCATCGTCGCCGACCGCGTAGACGGTACCCAGGACTGCGATGACGACTTCACGCGCAGGGAATCCCGCGATAACCGCCGAGGACACCCGCCAGTCCCAGCCCAGGGGCTCGAACACGGGTTCCACGACCTTGCCGGCTCTGCCTAGCCAGCTTTGCTCCATCTGCATGGCGGCCGCAGTGTTTGCATCGAGGTCGGCGGGAATGTCGTTTGCCCGTGGGAAATAGGCCAGCGCCCAGACGATCACGGCAACTGCGAAGATCACCGTGCCGGCTCGCTTCAGGAACACTTTCGCTCGGCCAAGCAATTGAATCGCGACGGTTTGCAGGTTGGGACGTCGAAATTCCGGCAACATCAGCGCAAACGGCGGTTTGGGCCCGCGCAATGCCGTCTGGCGCATGATCAGTGCCGTCAGGACGCCCATCACGATACCGAACAGGTACAGGCCCAGCAGGACGAGGCCCTGCAAATTGAGGAAACCGACCTTGGTCGCGGGCACAAACGCGGCGATCAGCAGTGCGTACACGGGCAAGCGTGCGGAACAGGTCATGAACGGCGCCGCCATGATTGTCGCGATGCGGTCGCGCCGATTGGGGATGACTCGGGTAGCCATGATGCCCGGGACGGCGCAGGCGAAGCTCGAGATCATCGGGATGATCGACTGGCCCGAGAGACCCACGGAGCGCATGGCCCGGTCCATGAGGTACGCCGCTCGCGCCAGGTAGCCCGAATCTTCGAGCAGGATGATGAAGAGGAACAGGATAATGATCTGCGGCAGAAATATGACGACGCTGCCCACACCGGCGATGACGCCGTCGGCGATGAGGCTGGAGAACGCATTGTCACCGAGTCGCTGGAAGACGGCGGCGCTCAACGCCGACGACGATGCATCGATCGCGTCCATGATGGGCGTCGCCCAGGCGAATACCGCCTGGAACACGATGGCCATGACGACGAACAGGCCGATGGTGCCCGGCACCGGGAGGTTCAGGAAATCCGTTACCCGGGAGCGCCAGGTGACGAACGCCGGCGCGGACTTCTGGACCTTGTCGAGCACGCTCCGAACCCAGGTGTAACGGATACGCGCATCGCGCGCGATGGGCGGCTCGCCCTCGAAGAGCGCCGCACGCTCGGTATCGATCCGGGCTCGCGCCGCATCGCTGAGTTTCCCCAGAATGTCCCGGTTCGATTCGGTCGGCCCGTCGATCAGGAGGCGTTCGAGCTCGGCGAAACGCAATGGCTCGCGCGAGTCCTCGGCGAGCCGTTCGGCGGCCGCCGCAAGTTCCGGCCAGATGCGCACGCGGCGCGGTGGCGTAATGTCTTTGATCCCGACCAGGGCGCGACGCAGCATGTCGAGGCCCGCCCCCGTCGTGGCGACGACCGGGTAGACCGGCACGCCCAGCAGTGCGCTGAGTTCCGCGGTATCGACCTGGATGCCGCCTTTCTCGGCTGCGTCCGTCATGGTCAGCGCAACCACGGTCGGCAGGCCGAGCTCCACGAGTTGCTGCACCAGGAACAGGCCCTGGTACAGATTCGTGGCATCGAGAACAGCCAGGATACCGTCAGGCGTCCTCGTACCCTCCATACGCCCGAAGATCACATCGACCGCGATGTGTTCTTCCAGCGAGTGGGCACTGAGCGAATGCGTGCCCGGCAGATCGACAAGTTCGACGGCCCGGTTCTCATGCTTGAGCACACCGATATGCCGTTCGACGGTGACGCCGGGGTAATTACCGATACGCTGTTTGAGCCCGGTCAGGCGATTGAAGAGTGTGCTTTTTCCGGAATTGGGATTGCCGACAACCGCTATGCTCGCATCGATGCGCTTGGCGACGGTTATCTCATTGGCGGGAACGCGGATTTCGTTGGGACTAGTCACCAGCCCCTACAGGCGCTACCTGGAAATGACGTGCATGCTCCTGGCGCAGGGAAATGCCACAACCGAAAAGGCGAAACTCCATCGGATCGCCGCCGATCGCCGAACTCGCGTGCTGCACTTCCGTGCCCTCGACAAGGCCCAGCACCATGAGCCGCTGAACCTGGGGGTCTGCGGCGTTGATTGCCCGGATGATGCCCTTCTGGCCTCGTTTCAGGGTCGCCAGTGTGCTGCCGTTGATTGCCATAACTTCCTATAAATGCTGGATTTTTCCGACACTTCTTGGACTGTGGAAGAAATGATAATGATTCGCATTACGAACTGCAATAGGGAATTCTACATATGCGAAAGATGGCCCTAGCAACCTGGCCGGCCGATTTCCTCGGGCAGGACGGATTCGATGCGCTCCATGACGTCCAGCCGGTGCACGAGGTCGTGGATGTAGTCGAGATCGTCCGTCTCGAGCACCAGGACCTCGCTCAGGTCGTAGGACGCGATCCAGTCCTCGTACAGGCGCTCCAGCCGCTTGAGGTAGGCAAGCGGGACGTCCTGCTCCATCCTGCGCCCACGGAGCCTGATGCGTTGCCGCAAGGGGCGCATCGAGCAGCGCAGGTAGATCATCAGGTCCGGCGGACGAATCGCATCGAGAATGGCCTCGTAGAATCCCCGGTACGTCTGCCAGTCGCGCTTCGAGATCTTGCGCATCTGGTGTAATGCAGTGGCGAATATCTCGGCGTCTTCGAAGATGGTCCGATCCAGCGCAACGACGCCCGACTGCCGGTCGAGCTCCTGGTGGAGACGGAACTTGTTGGACAGGAAATAGAGTTGCGACTGGAACGCCCAGCGCTTCATGTCCCTGTAGAAGTCCGCGAGATAGGGATTCTCGTCGTTGGGCTCGTAGAATGGCGCGACACCGTAGGTCGTGTGCAGGAACTCGACCAGCGTCGACTTGCCCGTCCCCATGTTGCCCGCAATTGCGATCGAGCGTTTCATACCCTATTCTCGATTCCCATGAACATGCCTGTTGTACTGATTAGCGAAGAGGAAATCCAGAGCCGCGTCCTGGAACTGGCCGGGCAGATTTCTGCCGATTACGACGCGAACGATGAGCTCGTCCTGGTGGGTGTCCTCAAGGGGTCGTTTATTTTCCTCGCTGACCTCTCGCGTCGCCTCACGATTCCACGCACCATCGAATTCATTGCCGTATCAAGTTACGGCAGTGGCAGTCGCTCGACGGGCGCTGTGCGCCTAGTGATGGACGTTCGTGGGAATATCGAGGGCAAGCACGTGCTGATCGTCGAAGACATCGTCGATACCGGTCACACGTTGAAATACCTGATCGGCATGCTGGAATCGCACCGGCCCGCTTCTGTTCGGACCTGCGCCCTGGTGCGTAAAGCCGAAAGCGCCGAGGTAGACGTTAAGGTCGACTACCTCGGCTTCGATATCGGCAATGAATGGGTGGTGGGCTACGGACTGGACTACGCCGAGCAGAACAGAACCCTGCCCTACATCGGCGTGGTCTCGCCCGACGACTGACTAACTGTCGTCGTTCGTCGGCTGTTCGTCGTCATTCATGGCAGGGTTGGCGCTATTGAGATCCCACAGTGACAGGCTGCGCACGCCGTCTGTCCAGATGTAGCCGTTCGCGTCGATGCCGCCATCGGTCCAGATGTAGCCGTTCGCATTAACGCCACCGTCGGTCCAGTTGTAGCCGAATGCGGCCACGCCACCGTCGGTCCACAGGGCACCATTCGCCCAGATCGACCCGTCCGTCCAGATGTAGCCGTTGGCGTTGACACCACCGTCGGTCCAGATGAAGCCGTTGGCGCTAACGCCGCCGTCGGTCCAGAGCGCACCGTTGGCGGAAACATTGCCGTCGGTCCACATGTAACCCGCACCCCAGATATCACCGCCCCAGAGTTCCGACGTGTCTTCCATGAGCGTGCCGCCGGTCTCCTTGTCGTAGACCAGCAATGGCGACAATGCCTCACCTCTGACAATGCCGGTCTCGTTCAGCGCCGCTTCGATGTCCAGCAGGCCGGCGCCGCCGACAACAGGCGATGCGTCAAGCTTCTGTGCCGAGCGCATGAGGCGCGCCTTGACTGTCGCCGGCGACAGGGTCGGGTCCTTCTCCAGCATCAGGGCCGCCGTGGCCGCTACCATGGGCGTCGCCATACTCGTGCCCGACATCCTCATGTAGTTATCGTAGCACTTGTTCTCTTCAGGGCATGTGACAACCAGTTCAGGAAGCAGCTTGGCGAGGTACGCCTCCTTCGGCGCTGCCGAGACCAGCCGGTTACCCGGGGCAACCAGGTCAGGCTTGGAAACATGATCGCCCGCGGTCGGGCCTCGTGACGAATACGTCGACACGTAATCGTCATCGTAGTTGTCGCCCGTGTTGTTGTCGGTCAGCGACCCAACAGTAATGATCTTGCGGGAGTTACCGGGACTCGTGGTCGAGAAATACCCGAAGCGCCCGTAGTTACCGGCGGCAACGACGACAACGATGCCGTCGTCCCAGAGTCTCTCGACCGCGAGCACGAGCGGATCCGTAGTATTGGATTCCGAAATAGGCTTGCCCAGTGACAGGTTGGCGACGCGCACATCGAAGTAAGAGCCGTACTTCAGCAACCAGTCGATGGCTGCCATGACATCGGACATGCTGCCCTGACCGCTGCTATCCAAAACCTGCAGGGAAAGGACCTTGCTGCCACTTGCGGGACCCTTGAAGCGGCCGCCATTGCCCTTGCCGCTGCCGGCAACAATACCGGCAACGTGTGTGCCGTGCCCGTAGCCGTCGACACGCGAGCTGTTGTTGTACCTTGAAACCGCGTTGTCGTCTATCTCCGGCTGCGGATACGCACCATTGAGGAAGCTGTACTGCATGATGTCGGATGCCATATCGACGTGATTGGCAACGCCCGAATCGAGAATCGCGACCCCGACATTACTGCCGCTGAACGATGCGTTGTTCGACGGGTACTGGGGTGCTTTCGCCGCCTTCGTCGAAGCCATGGATGTTGCGACGATCGTGTCATCCAGCGAAACGCGATCGACCTTCTCGTCAATGGCGAATTCAACGAGTGAATCGGCGGGCAGGCGAACTGCAAGCAGTTTCAGGACTTCGTAGTGCCGGATGATTTCACCGCCAAGGCTTTCGATACGACCGTCCTCGAATAGCTCGGGATGCTCGTCGTAGCTGACGATCAGGTCGGCTGGTTTCTGCCCACCTGCCCGCGCAAGTGCCGCGACCGGGCCACTCATCTTCGAGTGGGCAGTGCTCTGCTCCCGGGCTGCTTTTTCGGCTGTCGTTTCGCCGGCCGTCCCTGCAACATTGCTCCTGTTCCGCACAACCGGCGTCGCAAGTGTTGTATAGGCAACCGCATCGTCGATGACGATCGACTCATCAGCAACGTACGGTGCCGGCTCGGGACCGAAGCGGTTGAAGGAAGAAGTCGCCGTAGCTGCGCTGGTCGAATCGTCGACCGCTGCAACCTGAACGTTGGCATCGCGGACGTCACCGGACGGCGCTTCGATAAGGCTGTCGGTGTGCAGCATGAATCCTGCGACGCCGAGTACAGCGACGAAGACTGATTTCTTAGTGATGTTTTTCATGGCTAAAACCGCCTCGATGCAAAGTTTCTTGCGGGTTCTTCTACCGCGCATGTGTCGTGTGTAAGTAGTTTGCCGGCGCGCTTGGCCCGGAACAGGAGTGACGTGGGTTCGAGTTCGCCGTCCTCGACGACGTAGCTCGTGCTTGCTTCACTTGGGGTGAACATTCCAGCCCAGGCGTCGCGTTTCTTCTTCGCCTCGTACATGAGGCCGTCGGCAAGACTGATGATCTGGTCGAGACCTGTTTCATCGAGCTGCGCGCGGAACAGCGGATAAGCGGCGAACCCGATCGAGCAAGTGGTTCTCACGATCTGCCCGTCACCCAGCGCAAAGTTGGTCGACGCGATGGTCTTGCGAATACGCTCGGCCAGTGCTTCGGACTCGTCCGGCCTGGTCTGCTTGGCGATTACGAGGAACTCATCGCCTCCCCAGCGAATGACGAAGTCCGAACGACGGCAAGTGCCGAGCAGCGCATCCCTGACCTGCAGCAGCATCTCGTCGCCCGCCGCATGTCCATAGGTATCGTTGATCGGTTTGAAGTTGTCCAGATCGATCATCATGAAGATCAGGTCGACCGATTCGGTTTGGTCGTACCCTTGCTGCTCATCTGCAAAGCGGCGCTTGACCACCTCGAGGTCTTTTGTGACCTCCTCGAAGACAAAGCGGCGATTGCGCAGTCCTGTCAGCGGATCACTCAGGCTGCTCTCCTGCAGCGCCTGGTTCAGCAGCTTGAGCTGCTTGTTGCGATCCACGAGTTGCTCTGTCCGGGATTCCACTTCCTGTTCGAGGCGACGACTGTATTCTTCTTCGCGACGAACCTTGCGCTTGTGCGCCAGCCAGAGGAAGACTGCGCCCTGAACGACCAGGCCCAGGTAGGCGAGATAAGCCCACCAGGTGGCCCAGGGCGGCGCTGCTACGCGCACCGGCAATGCGTAGCCGGCTTCGTTCCAGACGCCTGCACTATTGGCGGCCTTGACGCGCAACAGGTAGTTGCCGGCGTCGAGATCGGTGTACGTAACGCGTCGCTCATTGCCGAGCTCAATCCAGTCCTGGTCGAAGCCCTCGAGCTTGTACGCGAACTGGTTCTTAGCCGGCGCGGCAAAATCGAGTGCCGCGAATTCAAATGACACGACATCGTCGCGGTAGCCAAGATCGATGCCTTCGTTCTCGTCAATGGGCAGATCGGACTTCGTCGGGTCGCTCAGGTTGTAAAACCCGGTCAACATGACGGCGGGAACAACAACACTGGCGTGCAGGTTTTTCGGCTCAAAGGCGTTGTAGCCATTGTTGCCACCGAAGAACAGTTCACCGCGGTCGCTGCGGTAGTGCGCGCCGAAGTTGAATTCCTCGGACTGCAAGCCGTCGGTACGGTGCAGGTTCGTAATTTCTCCGCTGGCGGGGTCGTACTGGTTTATCCCGTAGTTCGTGCTCATCCAGAGCTTGCCCGTGTTGTCGAACTGGATGCCGTAGATGACGTCGTTGCTCAGGCCGTCCAGCATCGACACGTTTTCAAAACGTATGCCCTCAGGATTGCCGGCATCGCCGACGACGCGATTCAGTCCGCCTCCGCGCGTGCCGACCCAGACCGTGCCATGCCTGTCGACGTTCAATGAATAGACCGTATCGTCGGCCAGCGTTGCAGGGTCGTTTGCATCATGCCGGAAGTTCGTGAATTCCCCGGTCTCGGGATTGAACAGGTTGAGGCCGCCGGCGTCGGTTCCGATCCAGATCCGGCCGCCCTTGCCTTCCGCAAAACTCGTCACCCGATTGCTGCTCAGCGCTTTTTCGTTGTCGGGATCCGCGCTGAAGCGCTCGAAAGTCTGAGTCTTACGGTCGAACCTGCTGATCCCGCCGCCGAACGTACCGACCCAGACCTGGCCAGACGAATCCTCGAACATCGCCATGATGCCGTTTGCGCTGAGACTGGTCGGGTCGTCGGCATTGAAGCGGAAGTTGTCGATCTTGCCGGTGTGCGGATGAATGCGATCGATGCCGCGCG
Source organism: Gammaproteobacteria bacterium (assembly GCA_029881015.1). GTDB lineage: Bacteria > Pseudomonadota > Gammaproteobacteria > Steroidobacterales > Woeseiaceae > UBA1847. The sequence continues at coordinate 8,472 of JAOUNK010000043.1, forward strand.
CCATTGTGCCAACCCAGACAACGCCGTCCTTGTCATGCATCATGCTCATGACGCGGTCGTCACTGATGGAGCGGCTGTCGGACGGATCGTGGCGATAGCGCAGCACGTTGTCGCTTTCCCGATCGATGACATTGACGCCGTCGCCGAACGTACCCACCCAGAGTCGGCCTTGCTGGTCTTCTAGAAATGACGTCACAATGGGCTTGGCGTCGGGCCGGGCTGTCATCTCGGTCCCGGGCTCAAAGCCATAGGCCCAGGTGCGTGAATTCCACTTGCTGATGCCCTGCATCTTGGTGCCGATCCAGAGGACGCCGCCGCGATCTTCGAAAATGACCGTGACCGAGTTATAGGCGAGGCTCGTGGTATCAGTTTCACTGTTGACGTAACGAACGAACTCACCGGTACCGCGGTTGACGAGGTTCAGTCCGGCGGTCGTACCCACCCAGAAACGATGGGCGCTGTCTTCGTAGATGGACGTGACTTCATTGCCGGAGATGCTCGTTGCATCGTCGGCGTCATGGATAAAACGGGTAAAGGAGGCGTCCTTTGCATCGAAGCGATGCAGACCGCCGCCGAACGTGCCCGCCCAAAGCTGCCCTTTGCTGTCCTCGAATACCGCGCGCACGCTATGGGCGCTCAGGCTGCTGCTGTCACCGGCGACGTTCATGTAGGTCGTGACTTCACCCGTGTCCCCGTCGACCCGGCTGAGGCCGTGATCACCGCCTGCCCAGACTGTGCCCGTCGAGTCCTGCAACAACGCGAAGATGCTGTCAGAACCGATCGTTGTCGCCAGTCGGTAGTGTGAGAATTTCCCGCTTTCCCGATCGAGGCGGCTGAGTCCTGCCTCGCGAGTACCGGCCCAGATGCTGCCATCGCGATCCACCATGACGCGACGGACGATGTTGCTGCCGAGCGAATCGGGATCGGCGGCATCGTGCAGGTAGGTCATGAATACGCCCGACTTCCTGTCGAGCATCGACAGGCCACCGCCGTTCGTGGCAATCCAGAGGTTGCCATCGGCGTCTTCGGCAACGTCGAAAACGAAGTCGCTGCGCAACTTCGTCGCGTCGCCACGCTCGCGACGGTGCTGTGTGAACTCATACCCGTTATAGCTGTTCAGCCCGTTCTCGGTGCCGAACCACATGAGACCGGTTGAGTCCTGGAGAATGCTCAGGACATTGCTCTGCGACAAGCCGTCATCCAGGCCGACGTGTTCGAAACGCATCGGATGATGGCTGAAAGCATCGCTGGCCCAAACGGGCAACGCCGGCAAGAGCAGCGTAGCTACCAATACCGTACACAGATTTCTTGCTTTCCTCACGGACGTATCCAGCACGATCCGCACCTCCCTGTTCTTATGGGATGTATTAGGCCGTATGCTTAGTCCGGTCGCGGTGACCACCTTCCGACGGGATGCCGGGAAAGTGTGACGCGATTCACGTAATGGCTTGGTTAAATTGCCGGATCAGGTGTCTTTGGGGTCGGCCTTGATCAGAAGTGCTGCAAATGCGGCGGCGGTGACGGGTCTCGAGATCAGGAAGCCCTGGAACGCATCGCAGTTCATGGCGCGCAAGACAGCCAGCTGCTCCCGTGTTTCCACGCCCTCGGCAATAACCTTGAGACTGAGTCGTTGTCCAAGTGCGACCATTGCGGAAACCAGGGCCTCGTCCTTCTCGTTGTCAACGAGCCCGGAAACGTAGGATCGATCGATCTTGAGCACGTCGACCGGCAGGTCGCGCAGGTAGGCGATTGCGGAATCGCCGGTCCCGAAGTCGTCGATCGACAGCCGAATGCCGAGAGCCTTGAGTTCCTTGAGTTGCTCGACGACCGCCAGGTCGCCTGACAGTACGCCACGTTCGCTGAGTTCCAGTTCAAGGGAAGCGGGACTCACATTGTGCTTGCTCAGTATGCGCCGCACCGTCGGCACGAATTCGCCGCTCATCAGCTGGACCTTCGCCACATTGACGCACATATGCGGCAGCCGAATACCTGCGGCATGCCATGCCTTGAGTTGCGCACAGGCCTCATCGAGAACGAATTCGCCGATGCGATTCATGAGCCCACACTCTTCCGCAACCGGAACGAACTCCGCCGGCGATACGTAGCTGCCGTCCGCCTGGCGCCAGCGCAGCAACGCCTCTGCTGCAAATACCCGCTTGCTGCTTACCGAGGTAATTGGCTGGAAGGCGAGGCTCAGTTCATCGCCCTCCAACGCTTCATGCAGCATGTGCTCGATCTTCAGCTTGCGGGCCGCCGCGGCGTCAGTTTCCGCGCAGTAGTATTTGAAGCCACCGCCGCGACTCTGCGCATCCCGCATGGCGTTGTCGGCGCGCTGTAGCAGACTGTCGACATCATCGGCATCCTGCGGGTACAGCGCGACGCCCTGGCAGGACGACAGCGACACCATCTGGCCGGCGATCTGGATCGGTCGCGCAAGCCTGTCCAGCAGCAGCTGTTGCAGGTGCCCGAGATCACCCTGATTGCCGGACGTAGTGACCATGATCGCGAAGCGCGAGTGGTCGATGCTGGCCGCCGCCGCTGTGCGCAGGCGCTGCGATTCGACAGTCGATGGCCCCAGTTCACCCAGGCACTCTGTCAGGACCTTGCCGAGTTCGGTCATGATCATGTCCGCGCATTCCTGCCCCATTGCCTCGACAACGAGCCGGAAGCGATTGAACCCGATCACGATGACGGCCAGCGCATTGCCGTCGCGGTCTACGGTTCCCATGCTGCGCCTGACGAGGTCGACGAATTTCCGCTTGTTGGGCAGGCCCGTAACGGGTTCGAAGGACTCGCCGCGACGGAGCCGTTGGCGAGCCTCGTCGGCGACAGCAAGTGCTTTCCTCAATGATTCCTGGCCGTCGGCAAGCCGCTCTCTCAGGTTACGTGCGTGGACGGCGTACTTCACCCGCCGGCTGATCATCGCCCACTCGAAAGGCTTGCGAATCACGTCATAGGGATCGCAGTCGAGCGCTGCGCTGGTTTCCCTCGCGCTCGAACACATGACGAATATCGGCTGGGTCAGATCCTCTGCGTCGAGGAAGTCTTTATACAAAGGCTGCCCGTCTGCGGATAACATCCCGGCGTCGACGATAATCGCTTGCGGTTGCGACCTTCGTGCACGCGCAAGGGCGTCAGACGCATCCTGGACGACCGTGGTCGTCACGCCATACTGGTTCAACCACCGGGGTGCCCACTTCGTAGCGCTCGAGTTATTGCTGTACAGCAATGCCGTACCGCCGTCCTCCAGCAACTCATCGTTTGCGGCGGATGTCGGTAGCGTTAGCCGCCGGATCGTCCTGGTCAGGTCCAGACCGTCGTCGGGCCTCTGCGGTTCGTTATTTGCGTCGCTCATTGAGCTATACCCTTAGCTGGCGCCACGAGAAACTCTCCCATCTCGGCTGCGGACAGCGGCTTGGAAAAATAGAACCCCTGCAGAAAATCGCATTTCAGTTCGCGCAGAATGTGTGCCTGGTCCGTGGTTTCCACGCCTTCCGCAACGGCGATCAGGCCGAGCGCATGGGCACTCGCGATAGCAGCCGTACAGGCGGCACGATCGTTCTCACACGACTTCACCCCGTTGACGAGGGAGATATCGATCTTGATGCCATCCACAGGACTGTGCGCAAGCTGTACCAGCGAACAGGCGCCGGTACCGAAGTCGTCGACAACCAGGTTGACACCCAGAGCTTTGAGCGCGTCAATCGCCTGATAGCCGGCGACCGCATCCCGGCTCAGCATCTTCTCTGTGATCTCGAGGTCGACGGACGATGGCTGAACACCGACTCGCAGCATCAGGGCCGCCATGCGTGTCGCGATATCCCGCCGCGAAAATTCCTGCATGGACAGGTTGACTGACAGCCGCAATTCCGGCCGTCCGGCATCCTGCCAGTTCTTCAATCGGTCAAAACTTTCCTGCAAGACCCACTCGCCGATAGGAACTATAAGACCGGTACGCTCTGCCAGTCCGATAACCTTGCTTGTCGAGTGCGATCCCATGACGGATTCCGGCCAGCGCAGCAACGCTTCTACCGCGTGCACTTCGCCGGTCGATGCATTGACGATCGGCAGGAAATTCAGGGCAAATGCACCGCGCTCGAGCGCCGACCTCAATTCGACCTCGAGATCCTGTCTCTGCAGGCTGCGCAGCTTGACCGTGCCGCTGTGAAACGCGACGTCACCAGTCTGCCCGGTCCTGGCATCCTCGGTCGCCGCATTGGCGTTCGCAAATAACGTCGCAGCGTCCGTGCCGTCCTGGGGAAACAGGCTGATTCCCGAGCGAATATCCACACGATAAGTCTTGCCGTCGACAATGACCGGTTCCTGCAACACCAGCGCGAGCCGGTTAGTCACTGATTCGGCATCCGAACCGCTCTCGATTTCGGGCAGGATAATGGCGAAGCGATGGAAATCCGTGCGGGCAACGACTGACCGGCGTTCATAGTCGCCCTCGCGATCCGAATTGACCCCGCGCAGCTCGCTTTCCAGGCGTGATCCAAGCTCATGCAGGATCGCGTCGTAACGGGCAGTGGCGGTAGCACCCAGCTGCAAGTCAAGATCGTCGACATGGCAACAAATGACAGCGGCACGCCCTTCGCGCAAACGCTGATGCTCGAGAATCTTCGCGAGTTCGCCGAGGAAATACTCCCGGTTGGGCAACGCCGTCACTTCGTCGACGTAAGCCAGCTTCTGCAGCCGCGTGAGCGCGTGCTTGGATTGCGAGGTATCCCGGGCTACCAGCAGGACGCGGTCGCGTCCCTGGGCGATGTACGTAAATTCGGTAGTGCTGCCTGAATCCGCGAGGTTTAGCTCTTCATTGAAGAGCCGGCGATTGCGCAGTGCGCGCCGCAGGTTTTCGCGAATGCGATTGCAGACTTCCGGAAGCCAGATCGTATCGATCGATACGTTCGGTTCGACGTCAAAGGACGCGTGCAGGACCGTGCAAACGGATCCATCGCCGGACAGCACGATGGCCAGTTCCTTGTTCGGGAGCGACTGTGTGTCTGAAGCTGTCCGCCGAATTGTTGCGAATAGGTTTGCCATCCGTGACTCGTGTTGCGCTGCCTGGTCCTATGTTGTGCACTTCCCTGGTTTCGGCAGGAATTATGTACCCATTCATAACGAGGAGACATAAGCAAAGTCCCGAAATGAGACGGAGGTCAAGAAAAGCGGCGGAAAAACGGCCGTGGGGTTACAAATACGGCGGCTAGTGGTCGGCGCAACCGTCGACATCGACCTCAACCGTCGAGTGCCCGATACCGTATTCCTGCTCCACGAAGGTCTTTACAGCGCGCACGACCCCCGACTGGCTCGCCACATCGTCGGCCAGCGTGACGTGCATGGTCAGCATGAGCTGTTGCGGCGTCAGGCCCCACACATGAACGTGGTGGATACCGGAGACGCCGGGGACATTGGCGACGACGCGGGACTGCATGTCCGCAACGTCCAGCCAGTCTGGTGCACCCTCGAGCAGGACATGTGCGCTGCGTTTCACGAGCGACCAGGCACTGCGCAGGATGAGCATGGCAACAGCGATCGACAGAATCGGGTCAATCGGCGTCCAGCCCGCGTAGATGATGACGACAGCGGCCACGATCGCCGCCACCGACCCCAGCAGATCGCCGGCGACGTGCAGCGCGGCGCCACGAATGTTGAGGTTTTCCTGATCGCCCGTGTGCAGCACTGCAAACGCAATGATATTCACGAGCAGTCCTGCGGCAGCGACAACCAGCATCGTCTCGCCGAGGATTTCGCGAGGTGACAGGAAGCGTTCGACCGCCTCGAAGAGGATCCAGCCA
>JAOUNK010000331.1 GCA_029881015.1 Gammaproteobacteria bacterium
TTTGTTCGGGCCCAGTAGAAAGGCCCATGTGCCGGAATGAACGACAAACACCTCGGCCGTTTCATGGCTATGTTGCGAATTCAGGCAACCAGGGGGTTGGCGAGCGCCGCCGATATTGAAGCCGTGCGGCACAGAAATGTGGACGTGCTGCTCCGGGTTCTCCGCGACACCCGGACCGATGATAGTAAAGTTCTCTTTCTCGGCACTGCCTGGCGTTCGGGTATCGACGAACGCCGTCGTGCAGGGCCGCAAATCCGCGTATCGAACCAACATCGATGCGAGACTGGCAGTGGTGCTTTCTGGGATTGGATCGGCTCGTGCCATCGGGAATGGGTCCTCGGTCATCGGGTCGGCTGGTGCAGATTAGTGGCTAAATGTACTTCGAATGCAAGAAAAACTCAATACAAATAAAGGGCATTGCAGGCCCAGCCTCTCCTAAAATAAAGCTTGTTGGGTTTTCGGGTGCATTCGAAGTACACTCCGGCTTTGGTGCTTTGCTGTATTTGATCGAGGATTGGTTTCATGACCGAGAAGCGCAAGGGCGCCTATGGCGCAGACGACGAACTGGTCGACTACATTCTGGGTATCACGTTCGAGATCTGGGAGCAGCGTAACGTTGACCTGATTAGCCAGTACTACGACGAAAACATCGCCGTTTTCGGGCTCGACGGTATTACGCGCGGCGCCAGCGGCATGATCGATGGTACCAACGCGATGCTCGAGGCGTATCCGGATCGACTGCTACTCGTCGATGATGTGATCTGGTCGGGAAGCAAAGAGGATGGTTACTACTCCTCGCACCGCATTATCAGCCCGATGACCAACAAGGGGCCGACCCTGTTTGGTCCCGCTACCGGCAAAAAGGTACGCATTCTGACCATTGCCGATTGCGTGGTGGAGGATGGTGTCATTACGGGTGAATGGCTGCTTCGCGATAATCACGCTCTGGTCGCTCAACTCGGTCACGATCCTGTTGCCTGTGCCCGAATTGTCGCCGACCGACGTAGCGAAGAAAGCGACGAATGGATAGCCACGGAGATCGAGAGGCTGCGTGATGCAGGATTGCCGCGGCTCACTGGCGACTTGCCGGATCCGGACACAGCATTGCCTGAGTTTGCACTCCAGGTGCTGGCCAATAACTGGTCATCTGGCTCAGGTACGACAAGCAATGCAGCCTATGCGCCCTACGCCGTGGCCCACCGGTCGCCCATCGAACTCTATTCCGGTCGTGACTCGGTTGCGGCGCATTACGAGGGTCTGCGTGCCGCAATCGATGTGGAGGGCATCAGCGTCGATCATATTGCAGTTCGACCCGCCGACGAGGCGGCACTCAAAGTCGCCGTTCGCTGGACGGCCGCAGGCCGGCACGCTGGAGATTACCTGGGTGCAGCCGCTACCAACCGCCCCGTGTTCCTGATGGGCGAAACGCATTGGCGAATCGAGAGCAACCGCATCGCTGTTGAATGGACGGTTTTCGACGGCCTCGGAGTATTGAGTCAGCTGGTCCGAGGATAGCCATGCCAACCGCCCGAAAAATTGTCGATGCCCATCATCACCTGTGGGATCTTGACGCCTGCCACTACCCCTGGTTAATGGCGAAAGGCGTCAAGCGGTTCTTCGGCGATCCAACGCCCATTCAGAAAAACTACCTCGTCGCTGACCTGCGCGATGATGCGCGAGACTTCGAGCTTGAGGCATCGGTGCACATCCAGGTCGGCGTCGCCCCGGGCGATGAAGTCAAAGAGACCGACTGGCTGCAGCGAACCGCCGACAGCGAGTATCTGCCGAGCGCGATTGTAGCGTACTGCGATCTTGAAAGAGCAGAAGCCCCGCAAGTGATTGCCTCGCACATGCGTTACCCAGGGGTCAGAGGCATACGGCAAATAATCGGCCGTTCGGATGCCGAAGATGCACAGACGGGCAGCGCTCATTTGATCAGTGATCCGATCTGGCAGGACAATCTCGAGATGCTTGGCGAGCTTGGATTGTCGTTCGATCTGCAGCTCACACCTGGCCAGGTCACGGGCGTCGTTGAGATCCTGGCCGATATTCCCGCCACGCCGATCGCGTTGTGCCACTGTGGCTCGCCCTGGGACCAGTCAACCGAGGGCCTTGCATCGTGGCGTGCGGGCCTGCGTTTGTTGGCCGCGTTGCCCAATGTCTACTGCAAGATCTCAGGGCTCGGCATGTTCAATCACAACTGGGAGGTGGACGACATCCGTCCCATCGTCGAGTCCTGTATCGAGATATTCGGGGCTGATCGTGCGATGTTTGGATCCAATTTCCCGGTCGACAAACTGCATGCCGACTACACCAGAGTGTGGCGTGCATATGAGGCAATCTCGGTCGGACTAAGCGAGACGGAACAGCAGCAGCTGTTCGGCGATACGGCGCGGGCGTTCTACGGAATCGACTTAGCCAGAGCGTTCGCACCCGCCAATAGCAGCGACTGATCGGAGCTGAGCAGAAACAGGCTTGCGCCGGCTTTCTGCCAGTCCGGCAGCTCGGCAACATCGGGCGTAAACATACCAATTGCGGTACCGGCTGCTTCGCAGTCATCGCAAATTCTCCGCACGGCATCCAGAACGGCCGGATCGGATGCGCTTTTCTGCATGGCAACTGCAAGATCGATGCGGCCGATGAACAAGCAGTCCACGCCATCCACGGCCGCGATTTCGGCGACGTTGTCGAGTGCGGCGATATCCTCAATTTGGACGATGACAGTCGTCTGATCGCGATTGGCAGCCAGGTTATCTGCCATTGCTTTGGTGGTGTAGCCGGCAGCCCTGTGAGACCCGGCGTAGCCGCGGCCCTGATCACCGAAGTGCGATGCCTTGACGATTGCTCGTGCCTGTTCGGCCGTGGTGACGTGCGGCACGACGATCCCGGTCGCACCACAGTCGAGTGCGTTGCGGATTTCTCTCGCTGAATCATCGGCCGTGCGAACCAGATTGGGCATATCTGCAGCCCGAAACGCAGCAATCGACTGATCCAGTTCCAGGCGGCCAAAGGGTGCGTGCTCCGTGTCGATACAGACAACATCAAGACGACTCAGGCCAAGCACCTCGGCGATGATCGGCGACGGCGTCTTGGCCCATGTTCCAATCAGTGGATCGCGACCGGTCAGCCGCTTGCGAAAACCAGCGATACGGGATGGCATCAGGAGATCCCCCACAGTCGTTCACTCGCAATGCGTGCACCCTCCGCCATGCTCCCCAGCTTGGCGAAGACAATGTCTTCATCGACGGCACCGAATCCGGCAAAGGTCGAGAAGCCGCAGTCCGTGCCGGCGATGACACGCTCACGACCGACGATTTCGGCAAAGCGGCAAATCCTCTCGGCAACGAGTTTCGGGTGTTCGACAAAGTTGGTCGTCGAGTCGATTACGCCGGGGATGAGAATCAGGTCGTCGGGAAGCGCGGTATTCGCGAAGACTTCCCACTCATGCGCATGGCGCGGATTGGATGATTCGAACAACAGTGCCCCGACATTGGCGCGCAGGGCGATCGGCAATACCATTTCCATTGGCGCATCGTGATGATGCGGCCCTTCGTAATTGCCCCAGCAGACATGCAGACGCACGCGATCGCTGGGAATTCCCTCGAGCGCATGATTGAGAGCATCGACATGGAGCGAGGCCTGCGCCTGGTACTCTTCATCGGACTTGTCCTTGAACAGCATGTGGCGACCAAGTCCCAGGTCGGGTGAGTCGAGTTGCAGGACCAGGCCCGCATCAACGATAGCCTTGTACTCGGCCGCCATCGCATCGGCCAGAGCTTCGAGGTATGCGCCTTGTGTCGCGTAATGTTTGTTC
>JAOUNK010000332.1 GCA_029881015.1 Gammaproteobacteria bacterium
ACCGACGTCGCATTGGCGGGCGTCGATATTCGCTTCGGCTACGACAACCTGCGCTCGAGCCCGCGCCTGAGCGTGACCGCGCTACCGTCCCGTGTCGAGGTGGCCAAGGATCACACCGGTGCTGTCCGCGCCTCGACCGTGCGTTTCCGCATGTACACGAACTATTCGCACTTCGTCGATCGCGCCGAGATTCGCGTGTTCCGCACCGGGCAGTCACTGGAGTCGCTGCCGCTCGAGACGATCGATCTCGACGTGGACGGCGTGGCCGAGTGGACGCCTCGCCCAGGGAGCTTCCGCGCGCCCGGCGATGAGCTGGCCTACGTGCTGCGTGTATACGGCGAAGACGACAACTTCGATGAGACGAAACCGCAGCCGCTCTGGATCGTCGCCGCCGATACGCTGCCCGAGGACGCCGACGGGGACGAGGAAGAAGCGTCAGACCCGGTCCTGCTGGCGGCGTACGGCGAGAATACGCTGGGGCTGCACAATATTGGCTTGAGCAGCGGCACGATCAGCGTGCGCGGTAACAACGTTCCCGACGGCCACCAGGTCTGGGTTGCCGGGCGTCCCGTGCCGGTCGACAAGACCGGCAGCTTCGTTGCCGAGGAAATCCTGCCGCAAGGCTCGCACACCGTCGAAGTGGCCGTGCTCGACGCAGACGGCGCCGGCGAACTGTACCTGCGCGACCTGGAATTGGAAAACAACGACTGGTTCTATGTCGGCATGGCGGACCTGACGGTCTCGGCCGGAGATGCAAGTGGCCCGATCGAGCTGTTGCAGGGCGAGGACGCGCCCTACGATTACGACTCCAACGTCGATGGCCGGCTGGCATTCTTCGTCGACGGCAAGTTCGGCGATCACTGGCGGTTGACCGCGAGCGCGGACACGCGTGAGGGACCGATCGACGACATCTTCAGCAACTTCCTGAACAAGTCGCCCGATTCGTTGTTCCGGCGCATCGACGAGGATTACTACTACCCGACGTTCGGCGATGACAGCACGGTCCAGGAAATGGCGCCGACGATGGGCAAGTTTTTCTTGCGCTTGAGCGAAGACGACAATTTCGGGCAGTGGGGCAACTTCAAGATTTCGTACATGAACAACGAACTGGCCCGGGTGGACCGCGGCCTGTACGGCGCCAACGCGCACTACGAGTCGGACGCCGCGACCGGGTTCGGTGAGAAGCGCTTCGCTGTAGACGCATTCGCGGCCGAGCCGGGTACCGTCGGCAGCTACGAGGAATTCCGGGGTACCGGTGGATCCCTCTATTTCCTGCAGCGCCAGGACCTGCTGGCAGGATCCGAGCGCCTGCGTATCGAGGTTCGCGACAAGGCTTCGGGCATTGTCACGGGTGTTATCAACCTGACCCCGGGCATCGACTACGACATCGATTACCTGCAGGGCCGCATCCTGCTGAGCGAGCCGCTGGCCTCGACGACCGACGACAACCTGCTCGTCCGCAGCGGTGCGCTTTCCGGTGACGAGGCCTATCTCGTCGTGCGCTATGAGTACACGCCGGGCTTCGAGGACATCGATGCCGTGTCGCTGGGCGGCCAGGCACACTACTGGATCGCAGACCTCGTCAAGGTCGGCATCACCTCGAACGTGAACGAGCAGAATGGCGAAGACAGCAGCCTGAACGCGGTCGACCTGACGCTGAAGCTCGGGCCCGACACCTGGTTCAAGTTACAACAGGGCCGCAGCGAAGGCCTGGTCTCGCTCCCGGTGCGCTCGGCCGACGGCGGCTTCGAGTTCGATTCGATGGATGCGTCGTCCTTCGTCAATACCGAGGCCGAAGCACGTCGCGCCGACCTCAGCTTCCGTTTGCGGGATTTTGTTGGAACCCGCGACACGCGCGTGACGATGTACACGCAGGAAGTCGAAGCTGGTTACTCCGCACCCGGCATGGCGGCGCTCACCGATACCAGCAACTACGGTGGCACGCTCAGTGTCCCCGTCGGCGAGCGTTTCTCGTTCGGTGCCAAGATCGACAGGCGCGAGCAGGAAGTCGGTATCGAAACCGAGGCGCAGGAGTTCAACGTCGGCTACAAGTTCGGGGAGAACTGGGATGTCAGCGTCGGCTACCGCAAGGATGAACGGATCGACAACTCCGTACTCGTGCCGCTCACGCAGAACGAAGGTGCGCGAGCCGATGCCGTCGTCCAGGTGGGCTACGACTCAAACGCCGACTGGAACTTCTACGGCTTCGTGCAGGACACGATGTCGGTAACCGGAACGCGGCAGGAAAATGGGCGCGCCGGGGTGGGCGGCACCTACCAGGTAACGGACAAGCTGCAGGTCGACGCGGAGGTCTCGGATGGCGACCTCGGTGCCGGCGGTCGACTCGGGTCTAACTACCTGTACTCGGATCGGACCAGCATGTACCTTGGCTATACGCTCGAGAACGAACGGACCGACCTCGGCATGCGCAATGCGCAGGGTAGTGAGGGCAACCTGGTGGCCGGACTGAAGACCCGCCTGGCCGACAGTACCAGCGTCTTCCTCGAGGAACGGTACAAGCACGGTGACAACAGCGCCGGTCTGACGCATTCGGCGGGAATCAACTTCGCACCCAACGACAAGTGGACGCTCGGCTTCAACACCGACGTCGGTACCTTGCAGGACACGCTCACGGGTGCTGAGACCGACCGCCTGGCGGGCGGTGTGCAGGTCGCGCTGCACAGCGGTGACTGGCACTTGTCGAGTGGCATCGAGTATCGCAACGACAGCGTTGAACAGCCGGATCTGACGCTCAATGAGCGCACCACCTGGTTGTTCCGCAACAACCTGAAGTTCCAGCTGAATCCCTCATCGCGCTTGTTCGGCAAACTGAACTACGCCGAAAGCGAGAGTTCCAACGGGGCGTTCTTCGACGGCGGCTATACCGAAGCGGTGTTCGGGTATGCGCTGCGGCCGGTTAGCAACGACCGCCTGAACGCACTGGCCAAGTACACGTATTACTACAATGTGCCGACAACCGGGCAGGTCGGTGCTCAAAGCGTCGCCGCCCAGTTCATACAGAAGAGCCACATTGCAGCGGTTGACGTTACCTATGACATCACGCCGAAGCTGACGATCGGCGGCAAGTACGCCTATCGCCTCGGCCAGGTCAGCCTCGACCGCGAAAACCCGACCTTCTTCGACAACAACGCCAGCCTGTACGTACTGCGCGGCGACTATCGTTTCCGCGAAGACTGGGAAGTGCTGGTCGAGGCACGCCTGCTCGATATGCCTGACCTGAACGAGAGCCGTGCCGGCGCGCTCGCCGCCGTGTCACGCTACTTCGGCGATCACGTCAAGGTGGGGATCGGCTATAATTTCAGCGATTTTTCCGATGACCTGACGGATCTGAGTTTTGACCACCAGGGGCTCTTCCTGAACGTCACCGGCTCAATGTAACGCCAGCAGCATCGTTACTAACGCAGCGTATACTCATCGATAACCTTCTCTATCGCTTCTGCGCATACCGCGCAGAACGCCTCGGTCCTGGTGAACATGAGGCAGTTCTGTTCTGAGCGGTAATAGCCTGTCGCCTGGTAGTTGCCGCCCTCGAACGCACCCACCACGCCCTTGTGGCCCGACTCGTCGAACAGGTTCTCTACGAACACCTGGTTGTCGCGGAACAGCTTGTTCATCTCAGCCTCGGGCACGTTGTCGGCCCGCATCTGGCGACGGATCTCCTGGTAGGCGATAGAGTGTTTCTCAAACTCTTCCTTAGGCCACGACGTCGGCAACGGCGTGTTCGGCGTCATGAGGTGTTTCCACTTGAGGTTTTCGGGATCGAGCAGGGCAGTGACGTTCGGCTCGTAG
>JAOUNK010000333.1 GCA_029881015.1 Gammaproteobacteria bacterium
GCTTGCGACCGCCTCGACCATCCCACCGGCCGCAAAACCGACCACCGGCACGCACGCCGCCGCGGCCTTCAGCGCGGCAACACCCAGGCCCTCGGCCAGCGCCGGGTGCGCAAACAGGTCGAAGCAGGAGACATAGGAATCGAGATCGTCGCGGAAGCCGGCAAACTGCACGACTTCGCCCAGCCCCAGGGAAGCCGCCTGCGCACGCAGCTGGTTGTGGAGGTAACCCTCGCCGAACACGACCAGGCGAATCTGCGGATACCGATCCTTGAGGTCCGCGACGGCCTGCAACAGGTATTGGTGCCCCTTGCGCGGGATAAGCTGGCCGGCTGCCGCGATCACGAAGTGATCGGTCGAGAGGCCGAAATCGGCACGCACGGCGGCACAGTCCGCCGGCACGGAGAACGCATCGACGTCGACGGCACTGCGAATGATTTCGAGGCGCTCCTCCTCGACGCCGCGGTCGCGCAACTCAGCCGCGATGGCCTCCGAGATCGCGATGACCTTGCGGAACGGCCGGTAACGAATGGCGGCCATGACGCGCATTTCGGTATTGTCGACCCGTCGCGAAACCACCGCCGGGACATCCGTAACGCTGGCCGCGAGCCCGCCGAGAATGTCGGCACCGCGGCGGCTGTGGCAATGCAGGATGTCGGGGCGCTGCTCCTTGAGGAATTGCGACAGGCGATAGGCGAACGGCAGGTCGAGATCCCCGGCGCAGAACAGGTTGTGGACACGGATCCCGTTCTCGCGAGCGACCGTATCGATCCCCGAATCGGGCGGACAAACCAGCGTGTTCTCGTGGCCGCGCTCGCGTAAGGCGTTGATCAGGTAGATAACCTGCTGCGGACCGCCCAAAAAATGGCGTCCTGTTTCAACATGCAGTATTTTCACTGGCCCATAATTAGGTGCCGGACACCGTATTTCCGGTACCGAGTGTGGAATACACTGGAATGGAAATACGGTGTCCGGTACCTAATTCGTTGCTTCCCATGAAAGATAATATAGCACCCGTCCACACGCCCATGATGCGTCAGTACTTCGCCATCAAGGCCGAGTACCCGGACATGCTGGTGTTCTATCGCATGGGCGATTTCTACGAGCTCTTCTACGACGACGCCAAGCGGGCCGCGTCGCTCATGGACATCACGCTCACCTCGCGTGGCAAGTCGGGCGGCAACCCGATCCCGATGGCCGGGGTGCCCTACCACGCGGTTGAGGGCTACCTCGCCAAGCTCGTGCGCAAGGGCGAATCCGTGGCCATTTGCGAGCAGGTCGGCGACCCCGCGACCAGCAAGGGGCCCGTCGAACGCAAGGTCACCCGAATCGTCACGCCCGGTACGCTCACCGACGAGGCGCTGCTCTCCGCGGAACGCGACAACGTGGTCGCCGCCGTCGTCAAGCGGCGCGGGACCTTTGGCATCGCCTGGCTGGATCTGTCGGCCGGCCGCTTCCGCCTGACCGAGGCCCCCGATCTCGAGGCCCTGCAGGGGGAAATCGAACGCCTGCGCCCGGCCGAAATCATCGTCGACGAAGATGAGCCGCTCGAGGGTGCCTTCGGCGACCGAATGCGTATCACGCGCAGGCCGCCCTGGCATTTCGAACACGACAGCGCGTCGCGCCTGTTGTGCAACCAGTTTGGCACCCGCGACCTGAGCGGTTTCGGCTGCGAGGACTTCGTGCACGGCGTCGCCGCTGCCGGCGCGCTGCTGCAATACGTCACGGACACGCAGAAAGCCGCACTGCCGCACCTGCTATCGATACGCGTTGAGGTTCGTGACGACGCGGTCATTATGGACGGCCCGACGCGCCGCAACCTCGAACTCGAAGCATCGTTGAGCGGGCATCACCAGCACACGCTGGCCGGCGTCATGGACCGGTGCCAGACCTCGATGGGCAGTCGCCTGCTGCGCCGCTGGATTCAGCGACCTCTACGTGACACGAGCATACTGGCCGCACGCTACCAGGCGATCGATGCGCTGCTGGGCAGCCGCTCCGCGGAATCCCTGCAGGAACAGCTGCACGGCATCGGCGATGTCGAACGCATTCTTTCCCGGGTTGCGCTGCGGTCCGCGCGGCCGCGCGACCTCAGGCAACTCTGCGAAGCCCTGTCACGGCTCCCGGCGCTGCGCCGCTGCCTCGCCGGCGTCGAGTCGCCGTTGCTTGCCGATCTCGCCGACCAGGTCGGCGATCACCGGCAACAATACCACCTGCTCGAGAAGGCCGTAATCGACAGCCCGCCCATGCTGATTCGGGATGGCGGCGTTATCGCTCCAGGCTACGATGAGGAACTCGACGACCTGCGCGCGATCGCGGAAAACGCCGACGAGTATCTGATCGACCTGGAACAGCGTGAGAAAGAACGCACCGGCATCGCAACACTCAAGCTCGGTTACAACCGCGTGCATGGCTACTACATCGAGATCAGCAAGGCGCAGGCCGACAAGGCGCCGGTCGAGTACGTACGCCGGCAAACGCTCAAGGCTGCCGAGCGTTACATCACGCCGGAGCTGAAGGCGTTCGAGGACAAGGTCCTCGGTGCGCGCGAACGCGCATTGACGCGTGAAAAGTTCCTGTACGAGCAACTCCTCGACCTCCTGCACGACGTCCTTGGCAGGCTGCAGCTGTGCGCAAGCGGCCTGGCCGAGCTTGACGTATTAACCTGTTTTGCAGAACGTGCCCTGACGCTGGGACTCACGCAGCCGGAAATCAGCAAGACTCCTTGTATCGAGATCGAAGGCGGCCGACACCTCGTCGTCGAGCAAGTCATCGCTACGCCGTTCATCGCCAATGACGTCTCGCTCAACGAGGGGAAACGACTGCTGGTGATCACCGGCCCGAACATGGGCGGCAAGTCGACTTACATGCGGCAAACGGCGCTCATCGTCATTCTCGCGCACGTCGGGTCCTTCGTACCCGCGGACAAGCTGCGTGTTGGCCCTGTCGATAGAATCTTCACGCGAATCGGCGCCTCCGACGACCTTGCCGGCGGCCGCTCGACCTTCATGGTCGAGATGACCGAGACAGCGACCATCCTCAACAACGCAACCGAGCAAAGCCTCGTCCTGATGGACGAGATCGGCCGCGGCACAAGCACCTTCGACGGCCTGTCACTCGCCTGGGCCGTTGCCCATCACATGGGCGAGAAAGCGAAGGCGTTTACACTGTTCGCGACGCATTATTTCGAACTCACCGCGCTCGCCCAGGAGCTGCCGGCCTGTGGCAACGTGCACCTCGATGCGACCGAGCACGGTGGGCAACTCGTGTTCCTGCACTCGGTCAAGCCAGGGCCTGCCAACCAGAGCTATGGCCTGCAGGTCGCCTCGCTGGCGGGCGTTCCGGGCGACGTGATTCGGCGGGCAAAACGCTACCTGAAGACCCTCGAGTCGCAACAGGCTGCACCGGGCAACAATCCCCAAACACAGCTGGACTTTAGCGCCGAAGAGCCGGCCGCGGACGACCCGATCCGGCAAGCCATCGCTGCGCTCGACCCGGATTCCATGTCACCCCGCGAGGCGCTCGACGCCTTGTACAAACTGAAGAAACTCGATGACTAAGAAGATTTTCGCACTCCTGTTCGCACTGACTATCGCTGCGTGCGGCCCCGCCGCGCCCGACATGGACGATCTTGCGCGTGAGTATATCTACCTGGAACTGTCGATGGGCCTGCACGATGCTGCACATGTTGATGCCTACTTCGGCCCCGGGGATCTGAAGGCCGCAGCAGAAGAGACGGCGCTGAGCCTCGACCAGATCCTGACCGCCTCCGCCGACCTCGCCACTAGATTGAAAG
>JAOUNK010000334.1 GCA_029881015.1 Gammaproteobacteria bacterium
GGTCTGTAATGCCACCGAGCAAGCGACCGACGATGTATCGATCGATATCAGGTTCACGCAACTCTCCCCTTGCGCTCGTGCCCAGCGAGAAACGCGGCAACCTCACTCAATGAGGCTGTCGACGGCATGGGCGCCAGCGCCTGCAGGAACTTGCTGCCATAGCGTTTTCCCGTGATACGGGGGTCACACAGCACGACGACCCCGTAATCGTGATCGTCCCGGAGCAGGCGCCCCGCCCCCTGCTTGAGTGCCAACGCCGCGGTTGGCAGCTGATGTTCCATGAAACCGTTGCCTCCCTCGCGCCGAATGAATTCAAGCCGGGCCATCATGAGCGGGTCGGCAGGGGAAGCAAACGGCAGCTTGTCGATCGCCACGACGCTCAACGCCGGACCGCGGACATCGACACCCTCCCAGAAACTCCCCGTTCCCAGCAGTACCGCATTACCGGACTGGCGGAAGCGCCGCAACAGATCGTCACGTGGCGCATCACCCTGCACCAGCAGTTTGCGACCACTGAGCACCGACTTGTGCGTCCGGAACCACTGCTTCGCATTGTCGAGTGCGCGATGGCTCGTAAACAGGCAGAACATCCCGCCCGCGGTCATGTCCAGCAACGGCGTAACAACCGCGAGCATGGCATCGGTATGACCGGGGTCCGACGGCTGCGGCAGTCCCGGCGGCAGGAAGATCAGCCCGTTCTCGGCGACCCGGTAGGGACTCGGGAACGTCAGCCCGGGTACACCGGCGAGCCCCATGCGAGCACCGAAGTGAGAGAAGTCGTCGCCGACGGCCAGTGTTGCCGATGTGAAGATCCAGGCCTGGAAACCGTTATCGATCAGGCCATTGAGCTTGGATGAGACGTCCAGCGGGGTCAGGTGCAGGCGCAGGCTGCGTGGATTGATCTCAAGCCAGCGCAATCCGTCCCAACTGTCTTCGCTCGTCAGGATCCCGAGTCGCTCGCCGATACCCACTAGCTGGTCGTGGATCTTCTCCAGTTCGACCGATGCGTCGCCCATGTCCGCCACGGCAACCTGGACGTCGTGGACGGCATGGGACAAGGCGTCCAGCGCCTCGCGTATGTCGTGGATCACGGCGCCCAGTTCATGGCGCCCTTCCTTGCGGGGCGCATCGGCCCGCAGGGCGCGAATCGCCGTCTGAAATTTGTCCACACGGCGATTCAGCTCAGCCTGGGAGTACGGCAACGTGGCCGTACGCAGATCGTCGAGCACGCGCTCGAGCTCACGGCTGCCCAGCGCCACGCCGAAGAACTGGACGGCAAGGTCCGGGATCTGGTGGGCTTCGTCAATAATCACGGCTTCCGCGCCAGGGAGGAACTCGACGAAACCCTCTTCCTTCATGGCGAGATCGGCAAGCAGCAAGTGATGGTTCACGACGACGAGGTCGGCCTCCTGGGCCGCCTTGCGCGCTTTGGCGACATGGCACTTTGCATACTCCGGACATTTCTGACCAAGGCAGTTATCTGCCGTGGAGGTCACGAGGGGCCATACCGGCGAATCCTCGGGTACGTCGGTCAGCTCGGCCTTGTCGCCGCTTGTCGTGCGATAGCGCCATTCGTGCACTTCGTTAAGGTCGTCGGCAACGCTCGCTGCGGGCTCCGTGACCTGGTCGAGCCGATGCAGGCACAGGTAATTTGCACGACCCTTGAGCAACGCCGTCGTGACCGGGCGCCCCACGGCCTTGCACACGAGTGGCAGGTCCCGGTGATAAAGCTGGTCCTGCAGCGCCTTGGTTCCGGTGCTGATAATGGTCTTGCGGCCACTCAGCAGCGCAGGCAACAGGTACGCGAAAGTCTTGCCGGTCCCGGTACCGGCCTCGACGACCAGGCGCCCGGAGTGCGCAATGGCCTCCGCCACTGCCTCGGCCATCCACGCCTGTCCGGCACGGGGCTGGAATCCGGGCAAATGGTCCCTGAGCGGGCTGTTCGAGCCAAAGAATTCGGTGAGGTCGGTCACGGCAAAAGAGTACACGGTAACCGGCACCGAGGCCCACCGCTTTTTGCCCCAAAACCCGGTTTTAGGGCCGCCCTCCTCAACCGCCATTCGGGGTCTCGACCAGGGCCCGAAAAATCATCGCTGATAACGTTTACAACGAGCAATTACCTCACTCGGGGTACTGACTCCTGGCAGTCACCACGTATAATTGCGGTCCCGATCAGTTGCAGTCGAAAGTATCGACCGGCACTTACCTAGAAACAGGGATGTCCCTCAAGATGACGAGCAGACTTGAATCGCTGCAAGCCTGGGTAGACCAGGTCGCGGCCCATACGCAACCCGAAGCCGTTCACTGGTGTACCGGTACCGAAGAAGAATACCGGGACCTGATCGAATTGATGCTGGCGACGGGCACCTTGACGACGCTGAACAGGAACACCCACCCGAACTGTTACCTGCACCTGTCGAGCCCCAATGACGTTGCGCGCGTGGAGCACCTGACGTTTGTCTGCACACCCGAGGAAGCGGATGCGGGTCCGAACAACCTCTGGAAGTCCCCGGCTGACGGTCACAAGCAGATGGATGCACTGTTTGCAGGCTGCATGAAAGGCCGCGTCATGTACGTGATTCCGTATTGCATGGGCCCGATCGACTCGCCCTACTCACGTTGCGGCGTGGAAATCACGGACAGCCCCTACGTCGTCGCCAACATGAAGCTGATGACCCGCATGGGCAGCAAGGCATTGGCCCGTATCGAAGCCGAGGGCAGGTTCGTCCGCGGTCTGCACTCCACGGGCGAGCTCGACCCCGATCGCCGTTTTATCATGCATTTTCCCGAAGAACTGTCGATCAAGAGTTACGGGTCCGGCTACGGTGGCAATGCGCTCCTGGGCAAGAAATGCCACGCACTGCGGATTGCGAGCTACCAGGCTCGGCAGGAAGGCTGGCTCGCCGAGCACATGCTGATTGTCGGCCTGGAGAATCCTGACGGCGCCGTCCACTACATTGCGTGCGCGTTTCCATCGGCCTGCGGCAAGACCAACCTGGCCATGCTGATTCCGCCCGATACGATGAAGGGCTGGCGAGCCTGGACCTTGGGCGACGATATCGCCTGGCTGCACCTCGATGAAGGCGGCAAGTTGCGCGCGATCAACCCGGAGTCGGGCTATTTCGGCGTTGTCCCCGGGACCAATGAAAAGACCAACAAGAACGCCTACGACATGATCACGCACGACGCGATCTTCACGAACGTGGCGACAACCGAGGACAACCAGCCCTGGTGGGAAGGCAAGAAAGACGGTGTGCCTTTCAGGGACTGGCAGGGACGGACGTACGACGCGTCCGCCGGCCCGGCCGCGCACCCGAATTCCCGTTTCACGGTTGCCGCGACCAATAATCCCAGTTACTCGAGCCTCGCCGAGGCGCCCGCGGGCGTGCCGATCTCGGCAATCGTCTTCGGCGGCCGCCGCAAACAGGTTGCTCCGCTCGTCTACCAGGCGAAGAGCTGGGAGCACGGCGTCCTGGTCGGCGCCAGTACCGCTTCGGAAACGACGGCCGCGATGGTCGGCGATGTCGGCGTCGTGCGTCGCGATCCGATGGCGATGAAACCTTTCTGTGGCTATAACTTCGGGGACTATTGGGCACACTGGCTGTCATTCGCCGAACGCTCCGAGCACCTGCCCGATATTTTTCACGTCAACTGGTTCCGCCAGAACGACAAGGGTGAATTCCTGTGGCCTGGCTTCGGCGAGAACCTGCGCGTCCTGGAGTGGATCATCGAACGCTGCGAAGGCCGGGCCGGTGCCGAGGAAAC
>JAOUNK010000335.1 GCA_029881015.1 Gammaproteobacteria bacterium
GGTCAAGTTATTCGGACTTGGCCCGCGACTCCTGCAACGTTACCGCGATATCTTCAAGAAGCTGTTCGTCGAAGACCGGGCGCTCACGTTGCGCCGTGACGGCTGGGGTTTCGTACTGGGTCTGTTATCCACGAGTGCGTTCTACGGCGCGTACGCGTGGATCGTCATCACGACGATCAACGGCGGCATAACGCTCGGCGCCATGACGATGTACCTCGTACTGTTTCGCCAGGGACAAACTGCCGTCAGTGCCAGCTTGTCGGCCATTAGCGGCATGTACGAGGACAATCTCTACCTATCCAACCTGTACGACTATCTCGGACAGCCAGTTCCCGCATACCCGGGCGAAGCCGTGCACGGACCGGAGCCGGGCCGCGGCCTGGAGTTTCAGGGCGTTTCGTTCAGCTATCCGGGCGCGAAAAACAAGGCACTCGACAACGTCAGTTTCCAGATCGCCCCGGGCGAAAGCCTGGCGCTGGTTGGCGAGAACGGTTCCGGCAAGACAACCCTGATCAAGCTGCTCACGAGACTGTACGCGCCAACCGAAGGCAAGATACTGCTTGACGGACTGGATCTGCAGGACTGGGATGTCGACACCCTGCGCCAGCGCATCGGCGTCATCTTCCAGGACTTCGGTCGCTACCAGTTTTCCGTGGGCGAGAATATCGGCGCCGGGGATGTGCGCCATATCGAAGACGCCGAGCGCTGGGCCACGGCCGCCGCAACCGGCATGGCCGCCCCGTTCATTGAAGAGATGCCCGACGGCTACGACACGCAACTGGGCCGCTGGTTCAAGGGTGGGCGGGAACTATCGGGCGGGCAATGGCAGAAAATCGCGCTTTCGCGTGCCTTCATGCGCAGCGAGGCAGACATCCTTGTACTCGACGAGCCGACGGCAGCAATGGACGCAGCATCAGAGGCCGCGATCTTCGATCATTTTCAATCGCAGAGCGATACGAAGATGACGATTCTCATTTCGCATCGATTCTCAACGGTCCGCGCGGCCGATCGCATCATCGTGATCCACAACGGCAAGGTCCTGGAACAGGGTAATCACGAAAGCCTGCTTGCCGCGAACGGGCAGTATGCGAGCCTGTTCAGATTGCAGGCGAAGGGATACCAGTAGCTCACGCGGACGCGGCATTGCGGACGCCGGCTGCGCCCGGCATCGCGGATTACCCGGTCGCGGACCTGCGCACTCTGTAAATACACGTCGATGGTGTAGAGTTGCGTGTCATGAAACGCTCAGTCACGCTTTCGGCCCTGGCGGCCGTCGTCGTCGCAGTTGCCGTTGTCGGCATCTACCAGGTCCGGCTCTCAATGAAAGATGCCGAACGCGCGGAAGCCTGCTACGCACAACTTGGCAAGGTGCTCCAGAGCGGCGTCGACCCCACTATCATTTACCAGCAAAAGCTCGGCGAACTGCAGACGCTCGTCGAGCAAAGCCTTGTTGCCCGCTCGGAGATGCTGGTCGTCGCCAACCGCCTGCGCGTCGACAAGGATGCGCCACTCTCGAGCCGGGATCTCGTGACTCTGAAAAGCGGCACGGAAGCCTACCTCAACATGCGCGAACGCCTGTACGACATCGCGAACGCTTACGAGTGCGCGATCGATGCGGACGAGACGTTGCTGCAGGCGTTCGACATTACTCCCGAGCTCCGCCTGCGCGCGCTCATGCTGTCGCTGGGCGCCGCATTGACCCTGTACGACAACTACTTGCTCGGCGTTGTGCATTTCGAACAGGATGATCGACTGCGCCGCGTGCTCAACGACCCGGACATGGGCTTCGGTCTCGTTGCCAACAAGCTGGCCGAAGCGACGCTTGCCGCGAACTCGGTCGAGGTTCGGCATCGCGCGAGACGCGCCATTGAATTCTACGAACAGGAAAAGTCGTTGCTTGCGGGCGCGGACGAAGACTCGGACGAGGCCTACCTGATGCAGCTGATCGAGAGCAGCCCGTCGTACAACTACGTCAGGAAAGTAAGGGTTGGTGAGATTGCGAGCAACAAGTTCGAGGTGTTTGGGCGCCTTGCGATCGACAACACGGCGGAAGGCGCCGCCACCGGCATGGACCTGCTTAGCGGCTTGTTCGGCAACACGGTGGGCCTGTACGAGTCACGCAAGGGCAAGCTCTACGGCGACGAGGAGGTTCGGCTCAGGGTCCTGGAGCAACTTCAGCCTCTGGACATCCTGCTCGAAAAGACCCCATTCCGGCTGACCGACAAGCTCATCCCCGGCCACTTCGGACATGTGGCAATCTGGACCGGCTCACAAGCCGAGCTCATCGACGCCGGTGTATGGGAAGAACTGCTCGTCCAGCAGTATGCCGATGACATCAACGGCGAACGCCGCATTGTCGAGGCCTTGCGCAGTGGTGTGCAGCTGAGCCGCCTGGAGGAGTTTCTGAACGTGGACGATCTCGTCGTTCTGCGCCCCGTGTTCGATGCGGAGACCCGGGACGAGAATACCCGGGAGGCGCTGCTCATGGCGTTCCGCCAGGTCGGCAAGAAGTACGACTTCAACTTCGATGTCAATACGACGGACAAGATCGTCTGCTCGGAACTCGCCTACATTTCCTTCCCGGCATTCGACTGGCCGACAGACGAAGTCCTGGGGCGCCATAGCATCAGTCCGGACAATGTTGCGCAGATGGCATGGAACAATGTGCCGCTGCGGCTCGTGCTGTTCTACCACGACGGCGAGCTCGTTCCGGAAGAGGAGCACGTTGAAAAAATGCGGCAGCTGATGTCGGACTAGTCAGTTCGCCTGCTCCAGCTCCTCGCTGGCTTCGAGCCACTCCCATTCCAGGGACTCGACGGCGGTCCTTGCCGCCGCCTGTTCCTGCACGAGCTGCGTCATTTCCTCCTGTCGTCCCGGGTCCGTGTAGATGGACTCGTCCGCAAGGCGCTCCTCCAGCTCTGCAAGCCTGGACCTGCTCGAGGCGAGCGCTTTTTCCACTTTACGCACCTTGTCATGCAGCGGTTTCAGGAGTTTCCGGCGCTGCGCCTGTTCCTGTCGCAGCTGTTTCCTGTTGACGCTTTTGGCCGGCGCATCCTGCCATTTCGCTTCGGCCTGCCCTGCCTTTTCTTCCTGCTCCCTGAGCCAGGCCGGGTAATCATCGAGGCTGAGATTGAAGCGATCGACGATCCCGTCATGGACGATCAGCAGTTCGTCGCAGACGCTTCGCAACAGGTGGCGATCATGCGAAATCACGACCAGCGCGCCGGTGTACTCGATCAGTGCGACGCTCAGCGCCTGGCGCATCTCGAGGTCCAGGTGGTTGGTCGGTTCATCAAGCAGCAAGAGGTTCGGACCCTGCCGGATCATCAGCGCGAGGACGAGCCGGGCCTTCTCGCCACCCGAGAACGGCGCGACCGGTTCGAAGATACGCTCACCGCTGAAGCCGAAGCGCCCCAGGTAGTTGCGATGGTCCTGTTCACGATCGCCTGGGGCAAACTCCCGCAAGTGGTCGATAGGACTGTTCCCGGGCTGCAACAGCTCGAGCTGGTGCTGGGCAAAGTAGCCGATCTTCGTGTCCTTGCTCAGCAGGCGCTCACCCGCAAGAAGCGTGCTGCCCGTGGACAGGGCCTTGACCAGCGTGGACTTGCCGGCACCGTTTACACCCAGCAATCCGATGCGGTCACCGGCCGAGAGGTGCAGGTTGATGTTGTCGAGAACGACGACTTCACCGTAGCCTACCTGCGCATCGGTGAGGCCGAGCAGATGCTGCGGCTGCTTTTCCGGCTCCATGAAATGAAAG